>CBFCZJ010000039.1:0-17720 GCA_965602445.1 uncultured Desulfobacterales bacterium
AATTACAGCCTTTCGAGTCAGCCGTTTGTCCGTGCCTTGTAGGCTTCGATCGCCGCTTTTAGCTCGTCGTATTCTTCGCAGCCGAAAAAACAGGCCTGGTCCAGCACTTCCAGTCTTTGCTCGGCCTTTTCGAGTTGACCGGTCTCCAGATACAGTTCACCCAGGTATTCATTGGCCCCCCGGTGCTTCGGCGCCAGTTCCAGGGCAATGCCGTAATGCTCGAAGGCTTTTGCCGTATTTCCCAATTTTCTGTAGCTGTAGCCGAGCAGGTTGTGGACGTCGGCGTTTTTCGGATCTTCTTCGAGCGCCCGGTTCAGATGGGTCAGGGCGGTCTGGAAGTCGCCTGAATCGACCGCTTTTTCGGCTTTACGGTAGTCGGAATCGGATGCCGGCTTGCTGCTGGTGGTTCCGGCAGACATCGAGATGCCGGGTGCGAAAAGGATCAGCAGCGCCAGTGTCACGGCGATGGCAGATGCGATATATTTCATGGGGATTCTCCTTCTTGGGTTTGTGCATTTTGAAGTGGCTTGCCTCTTGGAAGGATTCTAATGCCGGAGAGGCTTCGGTGCAACGAGGCGGCCGCCTGGAAAACGACATGGGCCATTGGCTCTACACCCCTGTAAAATCACGCCAGTGATTTTATCAGAACACCGAGATGCCGGTCTTGGTGGTGAACAGCTCCAGGGCCTTGGTGCCGGCCAGGGAGTTTCCGCTCTTGTTCAGCCCCGGCGACCAGACGGCCACGGCCAGCTCTCCGGGGATGGTCGCGGCGATTCCGCCGCCCACCCCGCTTTTGGCCGGCAGCCCCACCAGGTAGGCGAATTCTCCCACGGCATCGTAAGTGCCGCAGGTCATCATCAGGGCGCTGATCCGCTTGGCCTGGCTTTTCGTCAGCACCCGCTCCCCGGTGGTGGGGCAAAGCCCGCGGTTGGCCAGAAAGAAAAAGCTCCTGGCCAGCTCCACACAGTTTGCAGTCAGGCTGCATTGGGCAAAATAGAGGGACAGGACCCGCCCCACGTCGTTTTCCAGGTTTCCGAAGGAACGGATGAAATTGGCCAGGGCACGGTTGCGGAAGCCGTACTCCGCTTCGGAGCGGGCGACTTCCGGATCGTAGTCGACCGTGTCCTCGCCGGTGAGCTGCCGAAAGAAGGCGAGCAGCTCCCGGCGGGGCCGGTCATAGGCGCCGACGAGAATGTCGTCCACCACGATGGCGCCGGCATTGATGAAAGGGTTTCTCGGGATGCCGTTTTCGTGCTCGAGCTGAACCAGGGAGTTGAAGGGATTGCCTGAAGGCTCCCGACCCACCCGCTCAAACAGCGCCTCTTCTCCCACGGCTTTGAGGGCCATGGTCAGGGCGAACACCTTGGAGATGCTCTGGAGGGAAAACCGCTCCCGGGCCTCGCCTACGGTGAAGGTTTCCCCGTCGAGGGTCTGCACCGCCATGGCAAACCGATCCCTGGGCACGGCGGCCAGCTTGGGAATGTAATCGGCCACATGGCCCTTTCCGACCAGCGGGCTGACCTCCTCGGCGATTTCCTCCAGCACGGCCTGGTATTCCATCGACAACCTCCATTTCTCCGGGCCCGGCGTTTAAAATGGCGCCAACTGCGGGAACCCTAACGGTGAGAACGGCGGATGTCAAAAAAACTGCATGCGGATTTGTCCTCAAACAGCGAAAGGGCCTGATCCGTCCGGCTCTGCGATGTTTGGGGCTTCGCTCTTTAAGCTACGACCCCGCACGGCGGCGCCGGACGATGGGCTTACCTTGGGAGGATTCGGTGGCCAACTTCAGGAATTTTGGGGCGCTGCCCTGGTGTTCCCTGGAGAGCCAGCGGCACCGGGCCACAAGGCAGCCGATCCCCAGCGCCATGAACACCACGGCCACGGACATGTGCAAAAAGTTGAGCCCGACGTGGGCATAAAAAGGGTAATCGATCCCGGGAAGATTTCGCAGGGCCATGAACACCCCTGAGACCAGCGCGAAAAACAGCACCGCGGCCCGGACGGCCCCGGACCGGGTCACCCGGGTTCCCTCCTTTCGCTCGAACCAAAAGCGGACCCCACCGTAGACGGCCGCGGCCAGCAGCAGGCTGCCGGCGATGTAGTGGACATGAAGATTGGTGAAAAAATCCCCGCTCCAGCCCAGGCCGGGGATGTCTGCGATGTAATACCGCTTGTACAGGGGCATGTTCCCGAAGCCGGTAAACACCGCCAGCACGGCCGAAATCCCGAAAATCACCGATACGATCCGGTCCTGCAGCGACGTTTTCATCGGCGGTCCTCCTTGTCCTGCGCCAGGCGCTTGAAGCGGGCCAGCGCGGCGAAAAGGCCGGCGATGGGGGCGATGGCCAGGGCCGCGATCATGTTATTGGTCTTTTCCATGGCATCTTCGGCGTCGGCCAGATGCGGCTGGCCCGGTCCTTTTTCAATCACCCGGTTCAGTTCTTCAAAGGGGACCGGCGAGACGTAGATCGTGTTGGTTCCGCCGTTTTGCGTGTCGCCGTAGACGAACCCGTCAATCTCTTCTGCCAGGGCATAGGCTCTTTTGACGATTTCTTCTCTTGGGCCGATGGTCTGCACGTCTTCGGGACAAGCCTCGATGCAGGCGGGAAGCTTTCCGTCGGCAATGCGGTCGTAGCAGCGGTCGCACTTGTACATGACGCCGTTTCCCGCGTACTGGGGCACCAAGTCGAGGTGGAGTCCCACGCCGGACTGGCGCTCGGGAATGTGCCAGGGACAGACCTGCTTGCATTTGGCCCCGCCCATGCACAGCCCCGAGTGGATCCGCACGATCCCGTTTGACTTTTTATCGGCCGCGCCGAAAGGACAAAGATTGACACAGGGGGCGTTTTGACAGTGCATGCAGCGGCGGGGAATGGTCAGGGAATACGGCTTTCCGTTATACTCCCCTTCGGCATACTGGATATAGAGCCAGTTATACGGGGTCAGGCGGTAGCGCACGTCCCGCTTTTCCTCCGAAGACCAGTCCGCCACCTTGACCCGGTCCACAGGCACCATGGTCGGCATATCGCCTTCGGGCTCCGGAAATTTTCCTTCGTTTTCCCACCGGCAGGCCTCCACGCAGGCCTCACAGCCGATGCATTTTCGGATGTCGAGCAGGGTGCAAAGCTCGCCTCCTGAGGCAGCCCGGGCGGTTTTGGAAAAAGCGACGGTGCTTGCCGCCGCCGAGCCGGCCGTAATCAGGCCGGCCCGCAGAAATGAACGTCTAGTGATCTTGCCTGACATGAATTCTCGGCGGTGAGCATTCATTTTCCCAGCACCTTGCGGATCCGCTCAAGAGCCCAGTCGACCTCTTCTTGGGTGATCACCAGGGGCGGGGCAAACCGGATGGTGTGCTCGTGGGTTTCCTTGCACAGCAGTCCCTCGGCCATGAACCGTTCGCAGTAAGCCCTGGCTCCGCCGGCGTCCGAAGACAGCTCCACGCCGATCATCAGCCCTTTTCCCCGGATCTCCCGGATCATCGGGTTGTCCAGGGTCTTGAGACCTTCCATGAAATAGGCGCCCATCTTCTCGGCGTTTTCGATCAGGTTCTCCTCGACCAGGACCTTCATCGCCGCCCGGGCCACCGCGCAGGCCAGGGGGTTTCCGCCGAAGGTGCTGCCGTGCTCCCCGGGCCGCAGAACGCCGAGCACCTCTTTGTTGGAAAGCACCGCCGATATCGGGTAAAAACCGCCGGAAAGGGCCTTTCCGATGAGGGTCAAATCCGCCTCGATCCCCTCGTGTTCTTCGGCCAGAAGCTTTCCGGTCCGGCCCAAACCGGTCTGGATCTCGTCGAGGATCAGCACCACGTTGTGTTTCTCGCAGACGGCCTTGGCCTTTTTCAGGTAGCCTTCGGGCGGAATGATCACCCCGGCCTCTCCCTGGATCGGCTCCACTAAAAAACCGACGGTATTCGGCGTGATGGCCGCCTCCAGGGCCTCGATGTCGCCGAAGGGAATCACCGGAAAGCCCGGGGTAAATGGACCGAAGCCTTTGCGCGAGCTTTCTTCGGTGCTGAAGCCGACAATGGTAATGGTTCTTCCGTGGAAATTGTCGGCGCATACGATGATTTCGGCCTGATCGTCGGGCACGCCCTTGACCATGTAGCCCCATTTTCTGACCGCCTTGATCACCGTCTCCACGGCCTCGGCGCCGCTGTTCATCGGCAGCACCTTGTGAGAGCGGGTGATTTCGCAAAGCTCCTTGTAAAAAGGGCCGAGCTGATCGTTTCGAAACGCCCGGGAGGTCAGGGTCAGCCTCTCGGCCTGTTCGGCCATGGCCTTCATGATCTTCGGATGGCAGTGGCCCTGGTTGACCGCCGAGTAGGCCGCCAGGCAGTCCATGTACTTGTTGCCTTCCACGTCCCACACCCACACGCCCCGCCCCTTGGACAGAACGACGTCGAGCGGCTTGTAATTGTGGGCACCGTATTCTTTCTCGAGCCCGATGAACTCATTGGCTTTCATTGGCCTTCTCCCTGAAAAGACGGCCGGCCGGCCGTCGGCTGCTGGTATGCTTGGCGAAATGCGAAGCGGTTATCAAATCGTTTCGGCGATTGGATGAAAAAAGCCTATGTGGGAAGAACCCTCATGTCAATATCGGCGATGCAAACGACCGCTGTTGTCTCGGCCGGCTGCTGGCATCCTGCAGCCCTGCCTTCGCGGCTCGGCCGGTCCGGTATCGCGGACGCATCCTCACCATGTGAGGCATGGCCGCCTGTACGCCGTGCTCCGGCAAAACCCGCAAAAGCGCTCGGTTTGCAGACCAAGGGCCTGCGAGGCATTGATTTTAAAGTATATCATAATCCTTCATACCTTGACATTTTTGCCGGCCTCCAGTATGAAACATTCTATTGCTAACCGCATCCCGATGTCCCTATGAAATCCGACAAATGGAAACCATGGGCCCTTTTGGCCCCTTCTTTGACCGCGGTGTTTTTGCTGCTGGTCATCCCTGTCTGCTTCGTCGTCGTATACAGCTTCTGGTTAAGGGCGCCCAGCGGAGGCGACATCCCCGCCTTTCAGTTCGGAAACTACGCCAAGTTCTTCGCCGATTTCTTTTACCCCTCGCTGCTGATCCGGACGCTCCGGGTCGCGCTGGAAACCGTCGTGCTGTGCCTGGTGATGGGCTACATTCCGGCGTATTATTTCTACCGGACCGAATCGAGGCTCAAGCCGTTTTTGATGATCCTGATCATGCTCCCCTTCTGGATCAGCTTCATCATCCGCACCCTGAGCTGGATCAACATCCTTGGCGACACGGGGTTGATCAACCACGTGTTCATCAAGGCGGGGATCATCGACAACCCGCTTCCCATGCTATACAACGAAGGGGCGGTGCTCATGGGGCTGCTGCAGTATCTTCTTCCGTTCATGATCTTAAACATCTACGTCAGCCTCGAAGGCATCGACAAGAGCCTGACCGAAGCGGCCAAAAGCCTCGGCTGCACCGAGTGGCAGGCGTTCAAGGAGGTGACCCTCCCGTTGAGCCTGCCGGGGGTCAGCGCGGGCTGCCTGCTGGTCTTCGTGCTGACCTGCGGGACATACCTGCCTCCGATGATTTTGGGGGGGCCGGGAAACGACATGATCGCCAATCTCATCTTCAAGCGAATCGTCGGCACCCTGGACTGGCCGTTTGGATCGGCCCTGAGCACCATCTTGCTGGCCCTTCTCGGGGTCATCGTCTATACGTACAACCGGTACCTGGGCATCAATCAGATCTTCAAGACCCTGCAGTGAATCAGGGCTCCACAGAAGGGCAGGCCTCCGCATTTCCTGAAGCGGAGCTGAGACGGGCAGCAGAAATAAATCCGAAATCCGAAGCACGAATATCGAGACAATTTCCAATGACCGAAATGCAAAATGCAAAACAACTGCAGCCCGAGATTACGGTTTCCACGTCAGGCGATTTTTTGTGCAACAGGCATTTGTTTTGGTCATTCGATCATTCGAATTTCGAATTTGTTTCGGATTTCGATATTCGGATTTCGAGTTTTAAACCCAACCTCGCCGGAGCGGTGAAACCTTTCGAAGCCCTCCATCATTGTCCAATGCCAGGGGCTTTGCCATGAAACTTATCTCGGGATGGACATGGATCAAGATCTACACGCTGCTCATCTACGTGTGGATGTTCACGCCGATCGTGGCGGTGGTCCTGCTGTCCTTCAACCCCCAGCAGTTCGGATCGTTTCCCATGGAGGGGTTCAGTTTTCGCTGGTATGCGAAGCTGGCCGGAAACGCGACCATTCTGGGGGCATTTAAAAACTCGCTTGTGCTCGGGTCCCTCACCGCCGTGTTGGCCACGGCCATCGGCATTCCGGCCGCCATGGCCTTCGTCCGGTACCAGTTCCCGGGGAAGGAAACGTTGAACACCCTGCTGCTGACCCCGATCATGATCCCGGAGGTGGTGCTGGGCGTGGCGCTGCTGATTTTCATCCGGTGGCTTCAGCAGCCCAAGAGCTTTGCACTGCTTCTCATCGGGCATGTGGTGCTCACCCTGCCCTACGTGCTTCTGGTGGTCCAAGCTCGGCTGGTGGGCATCAAGAAAGAGTATGAGGAGGCCGCCCAGACCCTGGGAGCAAGCCCGTTTCAGACCTTCCGGTCGATCACCTTCCCGCTGCTTGCGCCGGCCATCTTCGCCGGGATGCTCTTTTCCTTTACCATTTCCTTCGACGACGTCACGGCGACGCTTTTCTGGGCCACGGCGCAAAACCAGACCGTGCCGGTGAAAATCTTCGGGATGCTGAGAAACTCCATCAGTCCGGAGATCAACGCCCTGGGAACCGTAATGATCGTTCTGACCGTGTCGATCCCTTTGCTGGCGGGCTATCTCTCCCGCCGTTTTGCCCGCGGAAACGGGGCGTGACCCTGTCAAAGGTAGCGGCCTGACGCGGGCCGGTATGTTTTGCTTTCACCGATAACGTCCCAATGAACCAAAAGGAGGCTTGATGATGGAAAACAAGATGGAACGAACGCTGGATGAAATGATCGATCGCTACCGGGAAGGAAAAATCTCCAGACGCGCCTTTGTGAAGTATCTCGGCATCGCCGCGGCGGCGGTCGGCATCGCCGGCGGCCCTTTCGGCCTGGCTCGAAGCGCGTTCGGGGCAAAGTCGATCACCTTCCACAGCTGGGGAGGCTCCACCTCCGAAGCGTTGAGAAAATATGCCTTCGATCCGTTTACCAAGGACACCGGCATCGAGGTGATCGACGCCGCCTTTACCGGCATGGACGCCTTTCTCACCCAGGTCAAGGCCTCCTATCCGCCCGGCGGGGAATTCAATCTCGCCCATCTGAGCGCCGTATACGATTATGCACGGTACAAAAATCTCGGCTTCAACTCCGTGCTGGACGAGAGCAAGATTCCGAACCTGAAAAAGGTGCTGCCCAAAATGATCGACACCCTTCGGGCGATCACCGACGGCAATCTGTCCGCGGTCCCCTACGACTACGGACAGACCGGCATCGCGTACAACACCAAGTACATCAGCAAGGAAAATGCCGAAAATCTCGGAGCCTCGCTTCTTTGGGACAAGAGCCTCAAGGGAAAGCTCGGCAGCTGGGGCGGCGACTTCCGGACCAACATGTGGTACGCAGCTCTTCACACCGGCCAGAGCCCCAACAACATCACCCGGTTGAACGACGTCTGGGACGCGCTGCGCGAGCAGCGGGAGCTGATGAAAAAATACTGGGCCTCAGGTTCGGAGCTGATGAGCCTGCTGGCCAACGACGAAGTCTACGCCACCGTGGCCTGGTCCGGCCGGGTGGCCAACCTCCAGGCCGAGGGTCATCCCATCGGGTACCTGGCCCCGGACAACACCTATTCCTGGATGGAGTACATGTACGTACTCAAGGGCACAGACATGGACGTGGCCCAGAAGCTGCTCAACTTCATGCTGGAGCCGGAGCCGGCGATCGCCGTGGCCGAAGGACAGAAGTATCCGCCGAGCCTCGATCCCCGGAAAGTCTCCATGCCCAAGTCGGTCAAGAAGCTGCCGGCCTTCGATCCGACAGGGACCCTGGACGGGTATCTGTTCGCCGATCCGGAGTACTGGAACAGCCACCAGCTCGAATGGACGGAAAAATGGGATCGGATCAAGGCAGGGGCATAGTCGGAATCCGATAACAAACAACGCTTCTGCTCGGGAGAGGCCGGTTCCGGATCGGCTTCTCTTCGGGCAGAAATTTTCGGACAAGGCTGAATGGAAAATACCGTGGGCAAAGAAGACAAAGATCCCAAGTTCGTCCATTTCCGGGGAATCGTCAAGCGCTTCGGCAGCGTCACCGCCGTGGAAAAAATGGATCTGGACATCCCCGAAGGATCCCTGGTCACCTTGCTGGGTCCTTCCGGCTGCGGAAAGACGACCCTGCTCAGGATGCTCGCCGGCTTAGAAGAGCCGACCGAGGGGGACATCTTTGTCAACGGCAAGCGAATCAACGACACGCCCATCCATCAGCGAAACCTGGGGATGATCTTCCAAAACTACGCCTTGTTCCCCCACAAGAGCATCTTCGACAACGTCGCCTTCGGACTCAAATATCGGAGCGTGCCCAAGGCGCAGATCAAAGAAAAGGTCAAGCGCGCCTTGGAAATGGTGCGCCTGCCCGGCGTGGAAAATCGAAAACCCGCCCAGCTTTCCGGCGGCCAGCAGCAGCGCATCGCCCTGGCCCGTGCCATCGTCATCGAACCCGACGTGCTGCTCATGGACGAACCGCTCTCGGCCCTGGACGAAAACCTTCGGGAAGACATGCGCCGGGAGGTGGACAACCTTCAGCGGATACTCGGGGTCACCACCATTTTCGTCACCCACGACCAACGCGAGGCGCTGAGCATGTCAGACAAGATCGTGGTGATGCGAGACGGCCTCAAGCTCCATGAGGGCGCCCCGGAGGAAGTCTACAACCGTCCGGCCAACCACTTCGTTGCTGACTTTCTGGGCCATTCCAACTTCCTTCCCGGCGAAATCGTCGACCAGGACGAGGACAACATCCGGGTCAAGATCGAAACCGGAGACGTGCTCCTGGCCAAGCAGCGCGGTGCGTGGAAAAAAGGCGATGCCGTGGAAATCGTGGTACGGGCCCAGCGCTTCGAGGTACACCGCAAGGAGGACTTTGCCCCGGACGAAGGGATGAACCATTTTGCAGGTCGCATCAAAGACAGAAGCTACATGGGCGGAGAAGTCAGCTACTTCATCGAACTGCCCTCTGAAAGGGAAATCCACGTCATCAGCATGATGCGAACCCACACCTACGACTACGGAGACGACGTTTCCGTGAAGGTTTCCCCGTACCACTGCCACCTGATCGCCGCCGAATGACGGCTTCGCAAAAAGCCCGATATCTGCGTTCCCCTTCATCCCTCGTCATTGCGGCGTACTTTAAGTACGCCTCATTCCTTAAGAATTCGGGCGCCTTGATCTCGAACTTTTTACAAAGCCGTCTCCGTTTATGGATTGACTTTTTTAGGACATCAGCATGGATTTATCCCGAATCATAAAAACCTTCCACCAGCGATTCCCAGACCGGATTCTTGTCGTCGACTCCCACACCCAGGGGGAGGCGACACGCCTGGTGGTCGGCGGGGTCGGCCCCCTGCCAGGGAAAACGATGGCGGAAAAGTGCGAATATTTCCAAAGGCACTTCGATTCGATCCGCCTGCTGCTGACCCGGGAACCCAGGGGACACCGGGACATGCTGGCCGCGGTGGTCACCGAACCGGTGTCGTCCAACGGCGACTTCGGACTCTTTTATATGGACGCCCGAAGATATCCCTACCTGTGCGGCCACGCCACCATCGGCGCCGTGGCCACGCTGGTCAAGCTGGGCCGGCTTGCCACAGCAGACGGTGAAAAAACCTTCGTCGTGGATACGCCTTCCGGGCCTCTGGAGGCTCGAACCCGGATTCAAGACGGATCGGCGGTGTCGGTGGCCATCCGCATGGTGCCGTCTTTCGTCTACGCCATGGACCAGGTCGTCGACGTGCCGGAACTGGGCCGCGTTTCCGTCGACCTGGTCTGCGTGGGCGGTTTTTTTGCCATGGTCGATGCCGGCAGGGCCGGAATCGATCTTGCCGCGGAAACCGGCCGGCGGCTCGTGTCCCTTGGCATGGCCGTCATCGATGCGGCCAATGAGGCGTGTACCGTCCGGCACCCGGAGCGCCCGGAGGTGCGCACCGTGGACGTTTCCGAATTTTACAGCGAATCGCCCGGTTCGGGGTTCAGCGGAAAAAGTGCGGTGATTTACGGAGAGTCCCACATCGACCGGTCACCGTGCGGCACCGGAACCACCGCCAAGATGACCCTCCTGCATCACCGCGGCCGCCTTGCCTTGCACCAGGCCTACCGCAACGCCGGCCTTCTCGGCACTGTTTTCACCGGCCGCTTGGTGGAAGCCACTTCAGTGGGTGAGCTGCCGGCGGTGGTCGGAGAAATCAGCGGCAACGCCCAGATCACGGGCATGAGCGAATTTATCGTCGACCCGGACGATCCTTTTCCGGAAGGGTTTCTGATATGAGCGGCACCAATGCGGCGGCGGACCTGATTCTGTACAATGGGAGGGTGAACACCCTCGATCCTTCCCGCCCGGCGGCAGAGGGGGTCGCCTGCAGCCGAGGTCGGATTGCCGCGGTGGGTTCCGACGATCGAATCCGACCGCTGGCCGGCCCGGCCACCGAGTGGATTGACCTCAACGGGAGGGTTCTGCTCCCCGGCTTCACCGACGCCCATATCCATTTTTATGAATGGGCGATGAAACGTCAGGACTTGAATCTGGCCGATCTGCCCTCGCTCCAGGCGCTGGTCAACATCGTCGGAAAAGCCTCGTCAATGGCGCCCGCCGGCAGATGGATCCTCGGCCAGGGATGGAACGAAACCGATTGGGAAGTACCGCAAATGCCGACACGCGACGTGCTGGATGAGGCGGCCCCTGACCATCCCGTTCTTTTGTGGCGCTGCGACCTGCATCTTGCTGCGGCCAACTCTGCGGCCCTGGCTGCAGCAGGCATCGGACCGGAAACGGCCGATCCGCCCGACGGCCGCATCGAGCGGGACAAGACCGGACGCCCCAGCGGCATCCTTCGCGAGCTGGCCATCAACCGGGTCCGGGAGGCCATCCCAGAGCCTACCCGGCAGGAGGTGGACGCCGCCTTTCTAAGCGGCGTATCCGCCCTTCACCGCCTGGGGATCTCCGGCATCCACGACATCCGCCTGATGAACGACCGCGATGGGGAGACGGCGCTGAAGGCCTTTTCCGATCTTCACCGCCGCGGGCGTCTGCAGCTCCGCTGCTGGGTGACCCTGCCCGGACACCGGATGTCTGAGGCCATCGACCGGGGTCTTCGCACCGGCATGGGCGACGACCGACTCCGGATCGGCCACGTCAAGTTTTTTTATGACGGAGGCGTGGGCGCCCGGACGGCCTGGATGACCGAACCGTATCTGGACGGGGGGAGCGGGATGCCGATGATGCCCGCCGAAGAACTCGCCGAGGCCGTGCAAACCGCCGAGGCCGCAGGCCTTTCGGTGATGATTCACGCCGTAGGAGACCGGGCGAACCGCGACCTGATCAAACTGTTTTCGGACCTGTCAAAACACCGGAAAAGGCGCCTGCACGTCCCCCACCGGATCGAACACATGCAGGTGGTCCGCCCCGAGGACGCCCAACAACTGTCCGGTCTGGATATCGCCGTGTCGGTCACCCCCCCGAACATGATCCTCGACATCAACCTGATCGATGCGGTCATGGGAGAGCGGGGCAGATGGGCATATGCATTCCGGCGGCTCATCGACACCGGTGCGCCGGTGATGTTCAGCTCGGACTGCCCGGTCTGCGATCCCAACCCGATGGCGGGCATCCACGCCGCCGTGACCCGGCAGCGCATCGACGGCACACCGGCCGGCGGATGGTACCCGGAGCAGCGGGTGAGCGTAGATGAGGCGGTCAGGGCCTACACCCAGACGCCGGCCCGGGTCCACGGCCTCGAAAACGAGTTTGGCAGCATCTCGGAAGGAAAGCGCGCGGACCTGGTCGTTCTGGGAGAAGACATCTACACTGCGGACCCGGCCCGTATCGCCGACGTCAAAGTCGATCTGACCGTGTTCGACGGCAAAGTGGTATTCAGGCGGCAGGAGGCCGAGTAAAATTTCGAATTGAGAAATTAGAATTTAGAATTTGAAAAGCATTCGCCTGCGGCGGCCGCTTCGTATTCAAATCAAGGAACAGCACCTATCCGATGCCTTACCCCTATCGTTCAAAGACCAGAAAGCCGCCGGTGTCGATCAGCCCTTCCACCGGCACCACCGGTGCGCCGTCCGGATCCGTCGCCACGCCTTCGGGCCACTCAAAGCCTGCCTCCATCTGCCGGTAGTAATCCAGGTCATAGGGCGAGAGCCGAACCAGGAGCCGCTCTTTGTCCCGGTACAGCCGTGAGGTCAGACCGAAGTCGACTTCTCCCAAGGCAGTGCGGATGATGTACCGGGGGATCTCCCGGCCGCTGCCGTCTTTTCTGACCCGGGTGCCGATGTCGATCACATGGGCCACGTCCACCGGCCGGCGCCGGTTCCACTTTTCCTGAAACGCCATGCCGGCCACCAGCACGTGGTGAAATTCGATCCCTGCCTCCCGGAGGCGGTAGGCGATCCTGTTGATCTCGTCTGCGCTGTCGTTGATCTCACCGAGCAGCGGCGTGTTGGCGTAAACGGTGATGCCTTTGTTCCGGAGTTTTTCCGCCAGTTCGCGGTGGACCGGACCGATCTGGGAGCTGTGCACGAACTGGGTTTCGATTTCCAGGCGAAGGGGCCGGACCACGGTCAGACGGTTCAAGCGGCCGAGGCGGTCGACGACGGCGGTCGTATACCGCTCCGGTGCGCAGGCAAACTTCAGGCTCCGAAGCCGCAGCGCATTGACCTGTTCGATCCGGCCAATCCGGTCTCCCAGACGCTCCACCTTCGCCAGCCGATCGACGGCGTCGTCGGCCGCGGTCAGAACCACGTCGGTGACGGCCCGCTTTTGCTCCAGATATGTCAAGTCGCCGTCGAACCGGTCCAGATCGATCTCCACACGGGTCTTGTGGACCCGGCCGACGCCGGCAACCCCGGTGGCAACGATCGACGTCGGCGGAGCGCCGTCGGTTCGCATCGATTCGGCGGCGGCGGCCAGAAGCTCGGGGTCGGTTTTCAGATTCCGGTGGGCGACCGGCTGCCGGCTGCCCAACAGCAGCGCGTCGTCGCCCATGTCGGCCATGTAGCGGCAGTCGATGGTCCCTTCCCCGTTGACCCTGACGATATCCAGCTCGTTGGCGATCGGGGCGAATGCCTTGAAATAGTCCGGGGTATAGGGGGTGCGGATCCAGACGAAGCGGTCGTTTTCCACATCCCGCTCCACGGCCCACCCGGAAGAGTGCCAGTCCATCTTTCCGATGGGGGTGGCCGTGCAGATGCGGGGGATGACCCGGTCCGAAAGGTGGGCCCTCAGGTAGTGGGCGGCTTCGATTCCCCTGGTGATCGAGGTCCAGTAGATCCGGTTTCCCTGGATGGGGCTGCAGGGAATGTAGATGTAGTGAAGTTCTGCGCCGGCCCCGCGAAGCAGGCTGAACAGCCGGACCAGTTCGGGGCCCTGGTCGTTGCAGTCTTTCAAAAACGGGGTCTGGACATATACGGCGATGCCGTGGTTGACGAAATCGGTGATCAGATCGAGGCTCTGGAGGGACACTTCGTCGGGGTGGATAAAGTGCGTGGCGATCTCCAGCCGCTTTCCCCTCATCTGGAGCTCCTGGTTTTTCGCCTTGACGTATTTGAGCAGGGAGGAATTGCCCGCGTAGAACAGGTTCGGATAGTAGGCAATGGACCGGGTCGCCAGGCGCAGGGTCTGCACGTGGGGAATTTGCATCAGCCCTTCGACGGCGGCGGCCAGATTCTTTCGGTTCATGAACGGATCGCCGCCGGTGATCACGATCTCTTTGACGGTCGGCGTCTGGGCGACGTAGGCCACGGCGTTTTTGACGTCCTTCACCGTGGGGTTGGCTTGATTGCGGGAATCTTTGTGCTTGCGGAAGCAGAACCGACAGTAGACAGGGCAGCTCATGTTGAGCAGAAAAATCACCCGGTTCTGGTACATCTGCTCGAGCAGGCCCTGGTGGAACTGGCCGATCCAGGTGTTGACATGGCCTGCCGGATCCAGCTCCTCGACAAACGGCATATACTGGTAGGCGACGTTGGATGAGACGCGCATCTGCCGGAGCACGTGGCTCGAGAGCCGGACGGGGTATGTTTCAAGAACGCGGGAGAGCCGGTCCCGGTCCTCGTCCGGGATGCGGGTGTGCGTCAGGGACTCGAGCCTTTCCACCGATTTTACGGTGGTGAATTTGTCGCCGGGCAGGATCTGCTCCAAGAGGGCCACCAGCAGCAGGTGGGGGAAAACGACCCCGTTGACGGTGATCGGCGTCCGGCTGCCGGTGCTGGTTTGCAGCAGCTGCTCAGCCAGGGTCCGGCAAAGCCCTTCGGGATCGTCGGGGAAGCCGGCTGCGGCGAGCAGACGAGACAACCGGTCTTTTCCCTCCCCTTCGCCGATGATTTCGGCAAACTCTCGGCCCACCAGGGATGCCGTGCCGTAGAATTCCAGAAATTCGGTCAGTGTATCGACAAGGGCAAAAGCGGTCGGCGCCGCGTTTTTTTCTACAGCAAAAACGGTCGATGGAATCGGGCTTTCTATGGCCATTTGCATGACAGACTCCTGTCGTCGATCTTGAAGTGGAGCCCTCGGGGGCTCGGGGGCCCGGGGGCCATGGCCCCTCTTAGGAAAAGCCTCCCCTGGTGTCAACCAGAATCGGCCAGACGCTTGTACCAGACCCACATGCTCTCGATTCGTCCGCTGATGTGGGTGTTGTTCTTCAGCGCTCCGGAAAACCGGTATCCGCCTTTTTTGAACGTGATGTTCATGGCCGGTGAAACGCTGCGGGAAATGGTGTAGGCCACCCTCATGCCGCAATCGGCCATGGCCGCTTCCATCCGGACCAGGAGCCGGCCGGCCAGCCCTTTTCCGCGGCTTTGCCGGTCCACGGCAAAATCGGTCATTTCCACCGTGCCGTTTTCCGGATCCATCTCGCAGCTTCCCAGCGCTGCGATCCGCCCTTCTTCTCGGATGCTGAAAAAGCGTGTGTCGCCGGCCATGGCCCGGATCAAAAACGACGGATTGTGGATGGGAAACGGGTAGGTGGAAAATACCTGCCGGTAGAGCCGGCTCATCTCTGCTGCATCGTCCGGGCCGCATTCGACGACATCGGCGGCTTCTGCCCTGTCTTTACTCCGTGCGCAGGGCGTCTCGGCCACGGCCGTCAGGCTCTCTTCGACGGCGCCGGGCCGCTGCTCTTCGGTTCTTTCGGGATTGACGAAAAGCGACATGAACAGGACCGCATCCCCGTTTTTGAAAAAATCCGGGATGCGCGCCTCGGTGCGATATCCACCGCGCTGAAAGTTTTCTGACAGGGATTCGGGAACTTTGGCCAGGATTTTTCCATAGCCGTTTTTCCGGGCCAGGCGGGAAAGCTCGGGGATAATTTGGGTAACATCGCCGGGATGCAGCTTCATCAGGTAAATCCGCCGGTTCAGGGGACCATGATGAACCGTGGAGCGAAAAAGGGTTTCGATGGTGTCAGCCATAGCGTAAACTCCGAAATCCGAATGTAAGGTCTTGTTCTGCAGGCTGCGGTTCGGTATGGAGAACTCTGTTCGAGGCAAAACAGCGTCTAAACCTTGCAGGAGGCCCTGTGAAATATCCGTATCTGGTTTACCAACAGCACCTGGATCACGCCCCGATCTTTGCAGACCTCGAAGGAGACCCTTACGTGGCCGATCTGTCAACGGCCAATCTCCTTCTCGACAGAATCGACGTCCGAGACCAGCAGACATACCAGAGAATCCTCGAAAGGGAAATGCAGCCACGCTACCGATGGGGCTTTTCCGGATACCTGGAAAACCGCAAATCGCTGCTGCGGGACTGCCCCCAGATGATGGAAGAAGGCCGCTACTTTCACCTGGGGCTCGACATCATCGTTGCCAGGGGGACTCCCCTTTGCGCGCCGCTTGCCGCAGAAGTGGCAGAAGCCGGCTACGAGGAGGGAGAGGGCAACTACGGCGGTTTCGTGCTGTTGAAACACCGATCGGAGCAATTCGAGACCTTTTACAGCTTTTACGGCCACCTCGATTCGGATCGGCTGCCGGCGGTCGGCATCGCTTTTTTGCCCGGGGAACCGTTTGCCTTCATCGGCGATTTTCACCAGAACGGCAACTGGTTCTACCACACGCACCTTCAGATCATCACCGAAAGAGGCCTGGCCGAAGGCTATCTGTCCAAGGGGTACTGTGCCGCCGAAGATCTGCCGTGGATGAACGGGCTGTGCCCGTCGCCGCTGCCGCTGTTCCGAAGGTGATGGGTTGAGTGGTCGATTGGTTGATTGGTTGAATGGTTGATTCGGGGTTCAAGCGCTGCTCTGGGCCGATCCATTGCGCGGTATTGTCGATTCGACCATTCAACCATTTAACGAATCAACCCAACCGAAAAAGGAACAAGAATACATGCCAAAGACAGCCGATAGACTAAAGGGCTTCACCGAATCGGTCATCCGCGAGATGACCCGGGTTTCCAATCAGCACGGGGCCATCAACCTGTCCCAGGGATTTCCGGAGACCGATCCACCCGAGGCGGTGGTCGAGGCCGCCCGCCAGGCCCTGGACGACGGCATTCACCAGTATGCCATCACCTGGGGGGCGCCGCGGTTCCGGCAGGCCCTGGCCGAAAAACAGCGCCGATGGATGGGGCTCGATCTGGATCCCGAAGCCCACCTGGTGGTCACCTGCGGAAGCACCGAGGCGATGATGGTGGCCATGATGACCGCCTGCAACCCGGGCGACAAGGTGATCATCTTTTCGCCCTTCTACGAAAACTACGGGGCGGACACGATCCTGTCAGGAGCGGAGCCGATCTACGTTCCCCTGCGCCCCCCCTCCTACGAGTTTGACCCGGATGAGCTGCGCGCCGCCTTCGCGCAGGGCGTCAAGGCCCTGGTGCTGTGCAACCCGTCAAACCCGTCGGGCAAGGTGTTTTCCGAGCCGGAACTGAAAACCATCGCCGACCTCGCATGCGAGTTCGACGCGTTTGTCATCACAGACGAGGTCTACGAGCACATCGTCTACGCGCCGCACCGGCACCGGTACATCGCCGCGATGCCGGACATGTTCGAACGGACGATATGCTGCAGCTCCCTTTCAAAGACTTACGCCATGACCGGCTGGCGCCTCGGCTACGTGATCGCAGCCCCGGAAGTGATCCAGGCAGCCCGCAAGGTGCACGATTTTCTCACCGTCGGCGCCGCGGCCCCGCTGCAGGAAGGAGCCGTGACCGCACTGAAGCTTCCAATCGAATACTACGACGAGCTGCGCCGATGGTACACCGAACGCCGCGATCTGTTTCTCGGCTACCTGGACCAGGCCGGCCTTCCTTACACCGTTCCCCAGGGCGCCTACTACGTGCTGGCGGACGTCTCCGGATTCAAGGTGACCGACGACCTGGCATTTTGCCGCTGGATGGCGGAAAAAATCGGCGTGGCCGCGGTTCCCGGATCGAGCTTTTTCGCAGAACCGGTAAATCACCTGATCCGTTTTCACTTTGCCCGGAAAAAGAAAACCCTGGAAGAATGCGGAAAACGGCTGCTGCGGCTGAAGGATGCGG
>CBFCZJ010000040.1:0-17700 GCA_965602445.1 uncultured Desulfobacterales bacterium
CCGGGCGCTGCTGGAGCTCAAGGCGGGAAACATCCGGGGAGCGAAGGTGCTGGTTTTGCAGACGACAGAAGCCAAAAGCCAGAACTCCTGAGAAGGGTTTCGGCTCCCAAAGCCGGCGCGCTCACCGGCAGGGTTGCCGAAACGGTCCTGACTCAGGCCGCCGTCTCCTTATGGAGTACCGCCTGCCGGCGAACGCGGCGGTGCTGAAGGAGGTAAATACCGATCATGATGACTACCCCCACCATCGAAGTGATATGCTCGTGGAGCAGCATGCAAAGCGCCGCAATGCCGGTCAATATCCGCTCTACGGCCGTCGATTTGGCCTTGAAGTAGCCGATGATGGTCGACCCCAGAAAAACCACTCCCAGCACAATGGTGACGAACACGGTGATGAACTGGAAATAGTCGAAGGTGGCCGTGGGGTCGAGGATTCGCGGCAGCCAGAGAATGATCGGCGAATAAACGAAGGCGAACGGCACATAGATCTTGGCCGATGACAGGGCAAAGGCGGTAAAGCCGCTCTTGAAGGGATCACCGCCCGAGATTCCGGAGGCGGCGTAGGCTGCCAGCGCCACCGGGGGCGTCACGTCGGCCAACACCGCATAGAACAGCACGAACATGTGGCTGATCAGGGGGTGAATGCCCCACTGCAGCAGGGCGGGCGCGGCAATCATGGAGGCGATGATATACTGTGCGGTGGTGGGAATTCCCATGCCCAGGATGAAGCAGCTGATCGCCGTGAATACCAGCGTAAAGAACAGGGTCACCCCGTCCAGGGTGGTCAGGCTCATAAAGTCGATGCCGTGAACGAAGACCGCCACCCCGGAGGCGAGCTGGATGACCGCCGAGGCAAACTTCAGGCCCAGACCGGTCAGGGTCGTGGCGCCGACGATGAAACCGACCGTGGCGCAGGCCGCGCCGATCGCCAGCGCGTTTTTGGTACCCCATTCCAGGGTGTCCAGGATGTCCCGGAACCCCATCTTGCTTTCCTTGTAAGTGATGCCCGCGGCGATGACCGCCATGTTGGTGAAAAAGGCGGCCATGGTGGGATCGACATCGGCAATGAGGAGGCCGGTCAGCAGGCCGGTGGTGCCGGCGCCGAAAAGCCAGGCGCGGAGCTCGCTGCGCGGATAAAGCCATGCCAGGGCGGCCACGGCCGCCAGGGCCCAGGGAACCATGGTCCAGAGGGCGTAGGTCAGCGGGTTGGTCCAGAACAGCACGCAGGGCATGCTCAGAAAAACGGCTACCAGCAGCGGCACGGAGCGCTTGTGGATCTGGCCGATGGACACCGAGTAGATGATCCCCCAGTAAGCGGCCAGAAAAGGGCTCGAACCGGAGATGAGCAGGTAGACGATCACCACCAGAGGCGTCACCAGAAGCCCCCGCTCCCGGAGCACCTTCCCGGCCCGGGGCAAAGATTCCCGCGGCAGCCCCAGCAGACCCTGCTTGAGGGCCTCGAAGTGAACCATGGTGCCCACGGCGAAAAAATGCAGAAAAGAAGGAATGATGGCGCAGGCCGCGATTTTGATGTAGGGGATGCCCAAAAACTCGGCCATGATGAAGGCCGCCGCCCCCATGATGGGCGGCATCAACTGGCCCCCGGTGGAGGCTGCCGCTTCCACCGACCCGGCGAACGTCGAATTATAGCCCACTTTTTTCATCAGGGGGATCGTGAAGGCGCCGGTGGTCACCGTGTTGGCAATGGAACTGCCGCTGATGGAGCCTAGAAACCCCGAGGAAATGACCGAGACCTTGGCCGGTCCGCCGACGGTGCCGCCTGCCAGGGCCAGGGCCAGGTCGATGAACAGCTGCCCCAGGCCGGTCTTGGAAATGAAGATGCCAAAGAGGACGAAGTGAAAGACGAAGGTGGCCACCACGCCCAGGGGGATGCCGAAGATGCCCTCGGTACCCAGGTACATATGCTCAATGATCCGTTCGATGGAATAGCCCCGGTGGGCAAAAAAACTGAGCCCTGGAATCTCCAGAAAATAGGGCCCCAGATAGCAGTTGATCAGGACAATGATCGCGATGATCGCCAGAGGTGCGCCGATGCTGCGCCGGGTGCCTTCGAGCACCAGAAGAATCGCCAAGGCGCCCATGATCAGGTCCACATGATTGGGCATGCCGGCCCGGAACACCAGCGCATTGAATTCAATGAAAATATAGACCGACATGACCGAGGCCAGCAGGGCGGCCAGGACGTCGAAATAAGGAACCCGGCCCATCTTATATCGGAAGTTTCCCGACAGAATGCCCATCAGGGCCTGGATCCACTGGAGCACGAAGAGGACGGTGATCAGCAGGCAGATGATGAAGAGAAAGAGACTCCAGAAAATCAGGGTCTTGTTGGGATCGTGAAAGACCGCTCCAAAGTCGATGAGCCTTGCCAGGGCCACGGCGCCGTAGGCCAGCCCGCCCAGCATCAGGGAGAAAAGAATGAAGTCCGGATAGGCCAGGGCGCGATGGGTCCACAGACTGCGGCGCTTGAAATAGAAGATCAGGGCGAATGAGACCGCGGCCCAGGCGCCGGTGAAAAACGGCGTCAAGGCCAGCAGCTCCCGGAACATGGCGGCCGAGAGCATGGCGCCCAAACCGGCATGGACGATGTCGTAATAGAGGTGCTTGGCCTCGGTTTTGATCTCCTTGCGAATGGAGTAGAGAAAAAACACCAGCGGCAGCACGAAGGCCAGGTGGAAAGCCCGGTGACGCCATTCCTGCAGCACCCCGAAACCGGCGGTGTAAATGTGAAACAGGGATAGAATCAGCGTCATGTAGAAGGTCAGCTTCCATGTAATCCCGGTGGCCTGCCGAAAGCGCATCTCCGGGTCGTATCTGGAAATCACGTCCAAATCTTCCTTGAGATCGGCAGGCGCAGCAATGTTTTCCTGGTTTGCCATGTTAAAAACTCCCGTGCTGCCGGTGTAATTTCACCTTCAGCCAGCCCCAGCGCGCCGTCGACATCTTCGCGATACGCATGTGCAGCAGGGTGTTGCCGGCCAGGGATGCCAGAGCGATGTCCCGGCGTCCGTCGATGCAAAGCGTGTTTTCATAGCGGGCGTCCACCCATTGGTAGATTTCAGGCACGAGGCGATGCATGTTGCCGATGCGGAAGTGATCCCCCCGGTTTTCAAAGACCTCCTCGCCAAATGCGGCATAGGGCAGACCCGTCCGGCTTTCGGCAAACTCGGTCGACACCACGACCATTTCGTAGGTCGGCGAGATGGTCAGATGATCCCACACTCTGCAGTTTTCGACCGAATGCAGAAACCCGAGGGAAAACTGCCAGCCGGGTTGTACCCGCTGTACCAGCACCGGTCGCGTCCCGGGCACATCCTCGATCAGCAGGACGTGCCGGGGCCATGCCCCCAGGACAGCCGCCGCTGCCAAAAACACGGCGACCGCAGAGGCAATCCTGCGGCGGGATGCGAGGGGATGCAGCATCGGTTCAGGCAGGGCGCCGGGAGAGGCCCGGCGCCCTTTTCGGGGTCGTGTACAAAACGATCGTTTCCGTCCCCCTTATTTGATCAGGCCTTTTTCGCGATAGTACCGTTCCGCACCCGGGTGCAGGGGAATGGCCATACCGTCCAAGGCTGTTTCAAGGGTGACGTCCTTGCCCTTGGCATGGGCCTGGGCCATGATTTCGGCACCGGCGGGCGCCGGTTCCGGTTTGCCGTCTTTTTTGCGCAGCACGTGAAAGCCGGGTTCCCACAAGGCCTTGGTCAGGGTGTAGATCAGTTCCTCATCGGCGTCGGCGTCGCAGACCCACTGGGCCATGACGGCGACCGTGTCGACCGGCTTGTCTTGGCCCGAGTATGTGTTCGCCGGGATGGCGACCTTTGCGTAGAACGGGTAGGCGCCGGTGATTTTTTTGATCAGGGCGTCATCGAGACTCAGGATCACCACCGGGGTACTGGAGACCAATTCCATCACCGAGGAAGTGGGGATGCCGGCCGTGATGAATCCGGCATCGGCCTGATTGTCCTGCATGCGCTGGGAAATACCGGAAAAACCCAGCCAGTCCAGCGACCCGAAATCGTCGAAGGTCATGCCGGCCTGTTTGAGAATGTTTTCGGCGTCTACGGCCGTTCCGCTGCCGCGGTCGCCGGGGATGACGCTTTTTCCCTTGAGATCCATGACGGTCTTGATGCCGGCTTCCTTGCGGGTAACGATCTGGATGACTTCCGGGTACAGCGAGGCGATGCCCCGGACGTTCTTGACCGGATTGCCTTCGAACTGGTCGGTGCCGTTATACGCCTGGTAAGCGGTGTTGTTTTGGACGAAGGCCGATTCGATGCTGTGGGAGCGAATCAGGTTGAGGTTGGCGGTGGAGGCGTTGCCCGACTGGGCAGTGACGATCATGTCCGGAACTTTGGTAGTCAGGGCCTGGGCCAGCACGCCGCCAAGAGGGTAATAGGTACCGCCGGTGCCGCCGGTGGCGATGGCGAAGAACTGTTTGGCGGCCATGCAGCCGGGTGCCAGAACGAGGCCGGCGGCAACGATGAGCATAACGACAAACGCGATTTTGGAACGCTGTGACATGATCTTCCTCCTTTTGGATGAGGGTGGTGGGCAGGGTAGCCGAGAATTTCCGCGTGACCAGGAGCTGACTCGGTGGTCTTTATTCGTTCTTTTTCCTGGGATGAATCCGGCACGACGCCGAAAGAACGGATTGTCTCGACCGCTGAAAGGAATCTGATATTTATATCACAATCTTGAAGATCGGGCCAGTGTCTGCTGGCGTTCTGCCGCAATCATTTTTTCGGCCCCTCTTTCGATCGGGTGCTGGATTCCCCCGGGTGGATTCCGGCGCTATGGCTGTGAGTCCGCCCTGAGACCGCCTATCCACTTTTCGCGTCCACGCTTTCGCACAGGTCCGTCCGAGGCCGGGGTTTTTCGTACGGCACGCCTCAGCCTCCCAGCTCCGCGTCCACGGCCGCCCCTAAAGCCTCGACGATCCGGTGCATGTCCTCCTCTTCAATGATGAAAGGAGGCCCTACGACCATGGCATCTCCGTCGATGCCGGCAAGCCCCATGGCCTTGTATAGAAGAACACCTCCGGCGTAAAGGTGGTTCCAGATCCGCTCGGTGATGCCCTCTTTTCGGGGAAACGGTTTGCGGCTCTTGCGATCTGCCACGAATTCGACACCCCATAGAAACCCGATCCCTCGAATGTCGCCCACGTGGGGATGGCTGCCCAGTCGTTGGTGGAGCATTTCTCCCAATTGAGCTCCGAGGCTCGCAACGCGGGGCACCAGGGCTTCGTGCTCCAGGATGTCCAGCACAGCGTTTCCGGCGGCGCAAGCCACCTGGTGATGGGAAAAAGTACCGCCGTGAACAAAGGCGCCCGAGCCTGCACGAACGGCATCGAACCATCGGTTCTGGACGCCCACCGCAGAGAGCCCTATGCTGCCGCCGGCCAGTCCTTTGCCCATCGTCACCAGGTCGGGCACGACATTGAAATGTTCGCTGGCGAACCATCGTCCGGTCCGGCCCAGCCCGCAGAGCACCTCATCCAGGATCAGCAGCACCCCGTGCCGATCGCAGATTTCCCGAATTCGCCCAAAATACCCCTCCGGCGGGATCACGGCCGCAATGGTCGCCCCACTGACGGTTTCGGCGATAAAGGCGGAAACCGTCGCCGACCCGAGGTCGACAATCAACTCATCGAGCGCTTCGGCGCACCGCAGGCCGCAGGACGGGTATGCCAAGCCATAGCTGCAGCGGTAGCAGTATGGGGCGGGAATGTGGTGACTCTCGGGCAGCATGGGGGCATAGGGCGTTCGGAATCCGGTGCGCCCGGTGGCCGCCAGCGCCCCCAGGGAAAGGCCGTGGTAGGATTTCCATCTTGAAATGAGTCTGTACCGCTGGGGTTCGCCTCGCTCCAGATGGATCTGACGGGCAAGCTTGACGGCCGTCTCCACGGCCTCGGAACCCGTGGCCATAAAATAAAAGCGCCCGATGCCCGTCGGTGCTATGTCGGCCAGTCGGGCGGCAAGTCTTTCAACCGTTTCGCCGGTGAACATGGTGGGGTGCACGTAGCCGCAGGTGGTGATCTGACGGGCGACCGCTCGGGCAATCTCCTCGCGGCCGTGCCCGACATTGACGACCAGCGGTCCTCCCGAGCCATCGAGAAATCGGCGGCCGTTTGCATCCGTGATCCAGACGCCGCTGGCCTCCACCGCTCTGGCAAGTTCCCTGGTCAACTGTCGATGAAAAACGGCACTGGATTTGGACGACACGGCTCACCTCTGGTGATATGGGGCGTGGCAGAAGGCGGGGCACCCGGGGGCGTTTCCAGGCCATTTGCCGGAAAGGAAGTTTTTTGCCCAGAGCACTTCCACCCCCTCATCGACATTGATCCCCAGAAGGATCGGGCTGGAGGACCTCGGCCGGCTTCTGTTGCCCCTGTTTGTCGATCTCCCCTGCCTGGAACACTACGCAAGCCCCTATCACAATTTCCCGATGGCGGCCAGCCGAAACCTGGCCCCACCCCCTAAACCATGTATGGCTGCCGGCCAAACGCACCGTCGCGGCCAGCGGCGGGGGATAGCCTCGGTCCCCGTTTGAACGGTACGGTGATCAGGAATGTTGGCAGACGATCTAAATACAACATATGGGTACTTGCTTGAATAAAAAAGCTATATCGTGTGGTTTTTTCCTTGACGGCGAGTGGCATTTTCGCTAGAAAAGACATACCCTGCCCCCGGATCCTGTTTGGGGCTCATCCAAATGATTGGCTGACCCAAAACCGGTTTTGCGGCGTCCGGCCCGATCACCAGATACGATGCACGTTTTGTTCGAATCCAGCGAGAGCCACCTTCTTGTTTCAGCACAACCGCACGATTCGGCAGTCGGAACGCAGGGCTCGCAAACCGGAAACCGCTGTCGGTGTTTCAACAACGCTTCTCAACCGAAAGGGGGACTGCCGCGATGATCATCAGCTTCGTCAATCAGAAGGGCGGGGTCGGAAAGACGACCACCGCCATCAATCTGGGCGCGAGCCTGGTCCGCAGGAACCGAAGCCTCGTGCTGATCGATGCCGATCCACAGGGCAGCGCCACCTATTGGCATGCGGTCGAAAACAACCGGGCCTTCGATGTGCTTCATTATCCGATGCCGGTGCAGAACAGCGACATCGAGATGATCGCCTCAAACCATGTCGATGTGTTGATCGACGCGCCGCCGGCCATCGGTGAAATCACCGAATCGGTGTTGTCGGTGTCCGACCTGGTCATCGTCCCGGTAAGCCCCAGCTCTTTGGACATCTGGTCGTGCCGGGAAACGCTGGAGATGATCCAGGAGGTCGGCCAGGCCAAACCGAATATCGAGGCGCGGCTGCTGATCACCAAGAAGATCCCGGGAACCCGGGTGGGTCGAGAAGCACGCGAGGCGGTAGGCGTGTTCGGCTTCGATCTTCTTAAAACCGAATTGTGTCAGCGAGTGGCGTATATCGATGCCGTCACCAACGGTGTTTCTGTCATGCAGTACGCGCCCTCTTCCAAGGCGGCTGCCGAGATCGAAGACCTGTGTGCAGAGATTTTCTCCGGCTGGATGGAACGTGATTCGACCCTCGACATCTGGCAGGCCTATCAGGAGACGATCGAGGAACAGGCCATGGCCGTGCGATCCGGATAGCGTCGGTCGTCTCCGTTTCCACGAACTGCTGCCGCACCCCATGGGGAACCCACAATGGCGAAACTAAAACCGCGGATTCTGAGATGGCGGGCGTCTGAATCCGCGCAGGTTGCCTTTTACAAGCTGTATTGGTCCGGGGAGGGCGGGGTCGACTACGACTCGAACCATGCCGTTGTCGGAAATGTCACCGAAGTGCTCCTGCCCGACGGTGTAAAAGCCTTTGCGCCGGCAAATGGTCCGATCGAGTTCGGCTTGACCGCGGTCGACGAGCTCGGCAACGAATCGGACATGGTGCGCCTGAATGCGCCGTATCAGTTCAGCGTGCCAAGCCCCCCGGCGGATTTGCATATCGCGGCACCGGATTCGGCGGCGAAAAAGGAACAGGTCGCTTTTCGCACCTCTTCAGGCGTTGCGTTGCGGGCCCGGATGCCGAAGCGGGCCATGGGGTAGCGCACCTGGCCGTCCGGCCTTCTTCCTGCTTTTTGGTGCTGGATGCGGCAGTTTCTTTTCCTAAATGATTCTGTTTGTATATGGCCAGAAGGGCCTTCACGGACCCCCCGATTTCATGATTTTGAGATAAATTTCGACAGCCTCTTCGATCTTGGCCAGGTAGCAGAATTCGTCCGTCTTGTGGGCCATGGCCGGCTCTCCGGGCCCGAGAATGACGGTCGGGGGATTGCCGAAGGCAGGGGCAAGGACCGAGGCATCGGTGAAGTAGGCTACCCCCTTTGCCGCGAGTCGCTCATCCAGATATGGCGCCGTGATATCCCAGACGCGTTGAATCCATGGATCTGCGGGATCGGTCGCCACCGAATCCAGATCCACCACTGTCCGAATGTCTGCTTCCTTTCCCAGCAAGGATGTCAGACGGTCCAAAACCAGGCGGTTCGACAGGCCCGGGACCGTTCGGATATCGACTCCAATGGAGGCTAAATCCGGGACCGAATTGATGTTCGTTCCCCCCGAGATGGTTCCCACATTGAGTGTCGGTATGCCCAGGACCGGATGGGGTGCGGCTTTAAAGTCGAATTGTTTGAGAAGATCAACGATCCGGACGGCCTTGTAGATGGCGTTGACGCCTCTTTCGGGCATGGAACCGTGGGCCGAAACCCCGGTGGTTCGCACTTCCATCCAGAGGGCTCCCTTGTGGCCCACCATTGGGTAATTGGCGGTGGGCTCGGCAACGACAAGGGCTCCGGCCTTTCCAAGTACGTTTTCCAGGTCGACCAGGTGCCCGGCCCCCTGGCTGCCGGTCTCCTCGCCGGCCGTAATCACCAGGGCGATTTCCGGCGAACCGACGGATTCTTTCAGGAAGCGCAATGCTGCCACCACCATGGCGGAAACCCCCGACTTCATATCCGAACTGCCCCGCCCATATATCTTATCGTCGATGATTTCCCCGGCGAAAGGATCTACCCGCCAGTCTGCAGCCCCGAGGGGCACCGTGTCCAGGTGGCCGGTGAAGCAGATCGGCAGGGAACTGTTTCCTTCAGGTGCGCGGGCCACCAGGCTCGTTCTTTCTGCATCGAATTCATAAAGATCGATACGAAAGCCGGCGTCCTGCAAGAGGTCGGCCAAGTATCGGCAGCATTTCCGTTCCCGGCCGGGAGGATTGATCGTGTCGAAGGCGATCAGCTTCCGGGTCAAATCGATGGGATCCGGTATCTTTTTCATCCGGAAGACTCCTCTTCAGAAAAGCCCCTGGGTGATTCCCCCGTCTACGGGAATCACGGTTCCGGTAATGTAACTCGATCGTTCCGAGGACAGGAAAACAACCAGATCGGCCACCTCTTCCGGCATTCCGAACCGTTTCATCGGAATCTGGGTCTCGGCGATGGTCGCTCTATCCGGCTCGGAAAACAATTCAAGAATCTGGGCCGAGAGAACTCTTCCCGGACAGACGCAATTGACGAGGATGTTGTCTGCCGCAACCTCTCTTGCAAGGGTTTTGGAGAAGCCGAGAAGGGCGGACTTGGCGGCATTGGAGGCCATCAGATTGGGGCTTGGCTGTTTTGCCGACACTGCAGCAAGGTTGACGATTCGGCCCCACTGTTGTTTGCGCATGGCGGGAAGCAACCGTTCGGTGCAGAAGAGCGCACTGTACAGGTTGGCATCCATGCTGCGGCGCCAATTTTCATCGGCCAGTTCCTCGAACAGGGCCCTTACGGCGCATCCGACGTTGTTGACGAGGATATGAACGGTACCCCATTTTTCAAGCACGGTCTCCGTAAAGCGCCGCACGTCGTGCCGGTCGGTCATATCGCCGGCGACGGCAAGGACATCACCTCCGGTTTGCCCCCGTATCTTCTCAGCGACCTCGTTCAGGCGATCGGCCCGACGTCCTGATATCGCCACCTTTGCCCCCTCTTTGGCCAAGCCCAAGGCAACGGCCTTTCCGATTCCCTCGCTGCCGCCGGTCACAACGGCGATCTTGTCTATCAACTGAAGATTCATTTTCCCCCATGGTTATCCGAAATAGGCGGCTTGGAGCACATCGCTGCCCGTGAGTTCCTCCGGGGTGCCCCCGGCGATGATCTGCCCCTTCTGGAGAAAATAGCCGACATCCGATATGCTCAAGGACAGGTGGGCATTTTGCTCGACAAGAAAAACAGTCACACCGCTTTCATTGATTCGGTGAATGATTTCAAATGTTTGCTGGACCAGCACGGGAGCCAGGCCGAGGGAAGGTTCGTCGAAGATGATCATCTTCGGATCGCTCATCAATCCCCTTCCGATGGCGAGCATCGACTGCTCCCCCCCGCTGAGAGTGCCGGCGATCTGGTGGCTCCTGTCCTTGAGGCGGGGAAAATGCATAAAGACCTGATCGAACCTGTTCTGGATTTCGTTTTGCTTTTTTTCCGTAAAGGCGCCCATGCGCAGATTTTCAAGTATGGTCATCTTCGGGAATATGCGTTTGCCTTCCGGAACGATGGAGATCCCTTTTCGAACGGCCCGGTAAGTCCTCTGGCCGGTGATGTCCTTCCCGTCAAACTGAATCGTTCCTCCCACAATTTTCACCAGGCCCAGGATGGCCTTGATCAGCGTCGATTTTCCCGAGCCGTTGCTCCCCAGAAGGCATGCGCATTTTCCGTTGGGCACCTGAAGCGACACATCAAGCAACATTTTGTTTTTGCCGTAAACGGTCGTCACGTTGCTCAACTCAAGCAGTATGTCATCACTCATTCCCGCGGCTCCTTTCTACGCTTCCTTGCCCAGATACGCCTTCCGCACTTCATGGTGGTTGGACACTTCCTCGTAGGTGCCCCTGGCGATTTCCTTTCCGAAATTGATGGCGATCACCCTCTCAGAGACGGTGCTGATTACGCTCATGTCGTGCTCGACCACGATGATGCTCACATCCTCCATGGTCGAGCGGACCTTTTTAATATCTTCCATCAATTCCTTGGTTTCATCCGGTGTCATGCCGGCCGAGGGTTCGTCGAGTAAAATGATTTTCGGTTGGCCCGCCATGGCCCGACAGATCTCCACACGTCTCCTGTCGATCTGAGCAAGTTCGCCCACGGGGCGGAACATCCGGTCGATCAGGTCGGGGTTGAAAATATTCAGCAGCTCCACCGCCCGGTTCTTGAAACGCCGGACCTCGTCGATTAGGCGCTTGCGGTTGAACAGGGCGGAAAAATAGCCTGCCGTCTGGCTGTTGTACATGCCGATCAGGATGTTGTCGAGAAGGGTTAAATCAAGACAGAGCCGGCTGGCCTGATAGGTCCGGGATATGCCGAACTTGGCAATTTCATAGGGTTCTTTGCCGAGCATGTTTTTGTCCATAAAGTAAAAAGCCCCGTCCGTGGCTTTGTAGACTCCGGTAATCACGTTGAAAAAGGTTGTCTTGCCCGAACCGTTCGGGCCAATGAGGCCGACAGTCTCCTGTTCGTAAACGTCGATGTTGATGTCGGCGAGTGCGTAAAGGCCGCCAAAATTCATCTCCAGATTTTGGGAATAAAATATCCGTTTTTTGTTGGATTCCATGCGAATTGCTCCTCTTCTATCCTTAGCCCTCCGCGACAGATGAGTGATACTTTCTCGGTTTGAAGGGGAGAAGCCCCCCGGGCCTGAACATCGGAATGACGACCAGCAATATGCCGTAAATCAATATCCGGTATTCTGTTATCACCCGCATTTTTTCGGGGAGTATAGACAGAATTAGGGTGCCGATAATAATGCCCAAAATATTGTCCAAACCGCCTAAAAGAACCATGGCGACAATCAGCAGGGACTCGCCGAAGTGAAAATTCGGCGGTGATATAAAGCCGATCATATGTGCATAAATGGCTCCGGAAAAACCGATCATGATATTGCCGGTGACAAACGAAATCCCTTTCCAGATGTTGGAATTCACACCGCAGCACTTTGCGGCGATCTCGTCGTCGCGGATGGTGGCCAGCGTCAGCCCCACCCAGGAGTTGTAGAAGAAATAGGAGACCACGACAGCCAGAAGGACGAATATCAGCACGAAGTAGTAGTAGTTCGTGTAAAAGTGAAGCCCGGCGGGCTTGCTTAGAAAACTGTAGCCGAAGAACTTCAGCTCGGGAATGGCCATCAGCCCCTGGGGCCCCCCGGTAAATTCGGTGTTATCCAAAGCGAGCACCACCATGTATCCGAAGGCGAGGGTTACCAGCGCCATATAGTGCCCTTTGGTTTTGTACAAGGGGACATAGAGAAGCATGCCGAAGAGCGCGGCCACAATGCCGCCGAGCGGCAGGGTGATGAACGACGGCGCTCCCAACCTTAGAGACAGCAGCCCGGCAGTGTAGCCGCCGATGCCGTAAAACGCCGCCACGGCCAGATTCAGCAAACCGGTCGAGCCGAGTTGGATGTTGAGGCCGAGCGCCAGGATGATGTAGATTCCGGCCTGAATCAGAACCAGCAGCCAGTAGGTGTTCTGCCGGATCATCAGCGGGCTGATCAGCGGAAACAGGAACAGCAATACAATCAAGACCCCCAGCACCGTGGACCTGTTATCCGAAAAGAAGCGCGTCATGGATTCGAATTGCGGCCTGTAAACCTTCGAAAAGAGCATGACGGCGACCACGGCGAGCAGAAGCAAGATCAATGTCCAAACCGATTCGATGTTGAGGAAAACCATCACCAGGAAAAAGACGGCGACTTCCAGTACGGCAATGGTCATGAAATGCAATGCGTTGAATCTGTGCTTCATTGTCTATACCCTTTCATGCATCTTTTCGCCCAGGATCCCCGATGGTTTAAACACCAGGAAGACAATCAGAACCCCGAATGCGACCACGTCCATGTATTCCGAGCCCCTGGGGATGAAAGCTGCTGAAAACGCCTGGGTCAAGGCAAACACAAACCCTCCGATGATCGCCCCATAAATATTGCCCAAGCCGCCGATGACCGCTGCCGAGAAGCCGATAACCGCGCCCATGGCCCCCATGTCGAAAATGACAGTATTGTAAAAAAGACCGTTGAGAATCCCGGTGATGCCGGCGACGGCGGAACCGATAAAAAAGGTTACATCCACTACCATATCCCGGTTGACGCCCATCATCATGGCGGCTTCGGAATCCTGGGCCACGGCCCGAATGCCGAGCCCCATCATCGTCTTGTTGATATACAGGGAAACCACGACGATTATCGCCACTCCGATACCGAAAATAAGGAGGTTGTCGTAGCGGAGGAGCACCCCTTTGATCTCAAACGCTTTGCTGGTGCTTGCGAATATGGGGGCCAGAAGCTCCGGGAAGCGCTTGCTTTCCGAACCCATTGGATAAAAGAGCCTTACGGCTTCCCGGATGGCGATGGCAAGACCCAGGGTGGCCAGCAAAGACATGAGGGGTGGACTTTCGGAAACCGGCTTGACGGCGACCCGTTCAAACAGGATGCCGAGCAGCCCCGTGACCAGCATGCAGAAAAAGAAAATCATGAATAGGGTGAGCGGATAGACGGCGCCTCCCATCAATCCCAGCTTGGTGAACAGATGGATTAGGGTGAGGCCGACAAAGGCGCCCAGCATGAAAACGTCGCCATGGGAAAAGTTGATGATATCCAGCACCCCGAAAAAAAGGGTAAAGCCCACGGCGATGAGGGCATATTGCACGCCGAGCATAAGGCCGTTCAGAAGGATCTGGATAATTACTGCTTCTGTCCCCATATCTTATCCTTTAGGCAGTGTTTAGGATCGTCAAATATTGTGCCACGGGGGCTCAGCATTTTTTGCCTTACCTTTCAATACGCTCTGGCATACAGAACCGACTCAGCGGCGGATATAAGTCGGCTCCTGCAGAGGCAGCCGACCTAATAGGGATCCTTGGCCGGGGCTGCGACAAGACAAACTCGCCACCGGGCTTTTCGGAGACCGGCCAGAGGCCTATCAGCTGACCAGTGGTGATAAGCGATGAGCCCCCGGGCACAACACTTTGATGTTGCACTGGTTTCAAAGATTACGGGGAATATGGATTCTGCCACTCCATCCCTTTTTTCAGCGCCAAACCTGGAAGCATGCGCTTGCCGGATGCGTATTCGGAATCGTCCCAGGGAACCCATTTGCCATTCTGGCTCACGTAGGCGGTGACCAGAGGGGTGTCGTTTTGCCCGTATTCGTTGAAATGGATGTGCCCTATGATGTCGAAAGTGTCGGTCTTGTCGATGGCATCGACCAGCTTGGCCCGATCGGGGCCGACTTTTTCCACGGCCTTCATGATCACGTTTCCTGCACTGTATGCGAAGGGCGAATAGGCTTCAAGGGGCGTGTCGAAGGCTTTGGCATACGCTGCCGCAAATTCAGGGCCGCCTTTGAGCTGTTCGATGGGCGCGCCGTCCAGCATGCAGATGACCCCTTCCGCATGTCTGGCAAGCGCCGAGTTGAAATCATCGGACTTGATCCCTGACGTTCCCAGGAACTGAGCCGGAATGCCCAGTTTGTCCATTTGCGACTTGATGAGAACCGCGGTCGGCGTCAGCCCGCCGAAATAGACGACTTCCGGGTTCAGCGATTTGATTTTGGAAAGAATCGTGCTGAAATCCTTCTGCTCGATGCTTACGCCATAGATCCCTAAAATTTCGGCGTTTCTGGCATCCAGCTCCTCCTTGAAGTATTCCAGGTGCCCTCTGCCGTAGTCGGTGGTGTCGTGAATGATGCAGAACTCCTTGAAGCCGAGCTTGTCGACCATTAATTCGGCGTTGAATTTGTTCTGCTCGACCTGGGTGCCGTTGACCCGGCAGATCTCTTTGTAGTCGTTGCCGTAGGTAATGGCGGGAAGCACCGCTCCCCATACGGTGCTGGAAAGTCCGAACCGATGGAAGATTTCCGTGGTGGTAATGGCGACCATGCTGCAGTAGTGGGAAGCCGAGGCGACGATATCCGGATCCGAACACGCTTTTGTCGCCGCCTGAACGCCTTTTGCCGGGATGCATTCATCGTCAAGGGCGACCACTTCGTATTCGTACTTGTTTTTCCCCGAGGCATTCCATTGATCGACTGCAAGCTGGAAAGCGTTTTTGCAGCTCAACCCCATTTTCGCATGCTTGCCCGTAAGGGGGCCGATAAACGAGATCTTGACCGTCTGTTTGGCCAGGGCCGTTGAAAACAGGCCCATTGCGGCGATAAACACCAGCGCGGTTAAAGCTGCCGTTATCGTTCTGGATAGTCTTGGCATGATGTGCCTCCTTTTGTTTGTTGGACGTAAACAAAAAAGTTACCCATACTGCCTGACACAACGATTACACGAGCAAGGTGTGAAAAAAATTCTAAGACCGGGCTTTTAGTGGCCGCATCGGGGGAATCGATGGTCTGCAGCCATTCGCCTCGGAAAGGCCGTTGATCTTGATGAATTTCTCCATCATGCTGTGGAAATGTTTACCGGAGCAACAACCGTGCCAAAAAACAAGAGCTGTCCTTTCCTTCCGATGTGACGAGTACGGAAGCAGCGAGGGGGGTGTCGACAAAGCGCGCGACGAAGGTATGGGGTTACCAGTGAGGCAGGATAGGACAGTGCAGCTTGTCTGTTTCGCAGGATCGCTGCCTTTCCCTGATGTCTCACAGAAGAGATGACCTACCTCCCGGGCAAGAGCCCGGCAGCGGGCTGGTGTCATTGTGTTTGATTTTTTTGTTAAAAAGGAATACAAAAATTAGGATTTTTAGGATCGATTATTGGGAAATCGGTTTCCCAATAATCGGCCCAATCCAGATGCCTGAAGGCCGGTTCCAGTTGACCGATCACCGGTCAGTCTTCTTCGATACTTGAACAGTTGGGGCGAAAAATGGCAAATCGCCGCAAGAAACTCTTGATTTTTTCACTGGACCCGAACATCGGACGGTTTCTCTTTCGCACCGTGCATGACGTCATCGGCCATGAGGTGAAGGTGGATGTTTTGTCTTCGGGCCAGAAAGTGAAACGAGGCATCAAGCCCGATTTGATCATGCTGTCAAACGAAGGAGTGAGGCAGGAAGCGGCGGCTCTTTTTCCCCATACGCCGGTCCTTGTGCCGACAAGAATCATTACCTGCTTCAACCTGGAAAAACTTCTTCGATTGCCCGGTGGCAAGAAGGTGCTGCTGGTAAACGATCCGGAAGTGGCCACCATGGACACCCTCACGTCTTTGATCAGCTTCGGGATCGACCATCTCGATTATATTCCATACTGGTCCGGGAATAAGCGAACTCTGCGCGGCATAGACACGGCCGTGTCTCCGGGGATGACCCATCTGGTACCGGTCGGAATAAAGTCTATCATCGATATCGGCCCCCGGACCGTCAGTACATACTCCTTTCTGTGCCTTCTCGAGGCGCTAGAGCTGGAGCCGGTGTATCTTGAAAAATTTGCAAACTCCTACCACAATCTGTTGATCGAATCCAGCCGTAAACTGACCGCCGCTCTGGACCGATCGGAAATACTGCGCCGGCACATGGAGGTCATCTTCGATGAATTCGAAGACGGGCTGATGTCAGCCAACGAAGACGGCACCATCGACCGGGCCAACTCGTCGGTCGGCAGACTTTTAGACATGGATAGAAAGGCGCTGGCACGGAAAAATATCCACGTTTTGCTCGAAAGATTCGAGAAGCTGGCCGACTTGGTCGAGGACTCAGACAACGGCTTCAAGTCTGCGGGGATCTACTCCTACAAAAACCACAAGATTCTGATCAACAAGATTCCCGTGCTCGGCAGCAACATGAAAAGCCATATCTTCACATTCCGGGAAATTGAACGGATCAGAGAGATCGAAGAAAACGTCAGAATCAAGCTTTCCCAAAACGGGTATCTGCCAAAGTACGACCGCCATGACATCTGGACCCGGAGCGAGAACATGGCAACCCTACTCGGCAAGGCTGAAAATTTTGCCAAAAGCGGGATGAATATCCTGATCACCGGAGAAAGCGGTACCGGGAAAGAATTGTTTGCCCACTTGATCCATCGCAGTTCAGACCGGAGAGGCGGCCCATTTGTGGCGGTGAATTTTGCCGGGTTGTCAGAGACGCTGATTGAAAGCGAACTGTTCGGCTATGAAGAGGGGGCATTTACCGGCGCCAAACGGGGAGGAAAGCGCGGGCTTTTTGAACAAGCCCATGGGGGAACAATTTTTCTGGATGAAATCGGCGACGCCCCCATAACCGTTCAAGCCAGGCTGCTGCGCGTGATCCAGGAAAAGGAAGTTATGCGGGTCGGAGGATCGAAGATCGTTCCCGTGAGCGTGAGGGTCATTGCGGCCACCAACACCGACTTAAAGCAGGCCATGCTCCAGAAGAGATTCAGGGAGGATCTGTACTACCGGATCAACACCCTCGAGTTGAAAATCCCACCCTTGCGAGAGCGCAAGGAAGACGTTATCTATATCATCTCCAAGTATTTGAAAGATAAATATAAAATATCCAAAAACATGGCTTCTGAAACCGTGGACTGCATGATGTCGTATAACTGGCCCGGCAACGTGAGAGAATTGATCAACACGGCCGAATATATCTGCTATTCATCGGAAGGGAAGATGGAAATCGCTTTGGACCATCTACCGGAAAACCTTACGACCCATTACAGGGATGGTCTCGAGAAAGACCTGAAGGCCGAGAGAGATGAGTTTTCCCGGATGAAA
>CBFCZJ010000041.1:0-17618 GCA_965602445.1 uncultured Desulfobacterales bacterium
CTGCACCGGAAACACCTGCCGGTGCGGGTGATGCACATCGCCCAGGTGCTGGCCGGCCAGGAGGCCTCCACGGAGAAAAAACCAGGGTGAGATCCCATTGCTATATGGCCAGAATCACCACCGAAAAATATCGGGAAGAGTCCGCCAAGGGGGCGGCAGACCCCGTGCTTCGCGGCGCCCTGTCCAACCTTCAAAACCGCTTCGGACGGGGCACCGCCGAATGCTACCGCCGTCTTCCGGAAGGCCCCGAACTCCGGAAGCAGGCCAAGCGGGTTCGCAAAGAATCGATCGAGCATCTCGATGTTCTTCTGGCGCGTCTCGCCGAAAAGGTCCGCGGCCGGGGCGGGCAGGTTTATTTTGCCCGAACGGCCAACGAGGCGGTGGAATACTGCCTGGCCGTCTGCCGCAGACACGAAGTGCGTCTGGCGGTCAAGGGAAAGTCGATGGTCACCGAAGAAATCGGACTGAACCGATCCCTGGACGCGGCCGGTATCGAAGCTGTCGAGACCGACCTTGGCGAATACATCGTCCAGCTCGCAGGAGAATCCCCCTCCCACATCATCGCCCCGGCCATCCACAAGACGAGAAAAGAGATCGGCCGGCTGTTTGCCGACCGCCTCGGCATCGCCTACAGCGAAGATCCCCCGACCCTGACCCGGGCCGCCCGCCGGGCCCTGAGGGAAAAATTTCTCGCCGCCGACATGGGGATCAGCGGCTGCAACCTGGCTTGTGCGGAAACCGGCCATATCACCACCGTCTCCAATGAAGGCAATATCCGGATGGCCTCCACCCTGCCGAAGGTCCACATGGTCTTCATGGGAATGGAGCGGATCGTCGCCCGCCTCGAGGACCACGACATGCTGTTCCGGCTTCTGGCCCGGGGTGCGGCCGCCCAGAACATGGCCGGCTATGTAAGCTACATCGGCGGTCCCCGGCAGCCCGGAGAGGCCGACGGCCCGGAAGCGTTTCACCTGGTGGTGCTCGACAACGGCCGGTCGAAGATTCTGGCCGACCCCGAGTTCAGGGAAATGCTCTGCTGCATTCGCTGTGCGGCCTGCTTGAACGTCTGCCCGGTCTACGGACGCATCGGCGGCCACGCCTACGGATATCCCTATTCGGGTCCGGTGGGGGCCGTAGTCACCCCGCTTCTGGTCGGAATCAACCGGGCAAAAGATCTTTGCTCCGGGGAAACCCTGTGCGGCGCCTGCCGGCATGCCTGCCCGGTGGACATCGACATACCGCGGATGCTTCTGGCCCTGCGCGCCAAGCTGGCAGACGGCGATCCGCGCTGGGGGGTGCAGCGGGCCAGCCTCCTTGAAAAGGCGGCGTTCGTTTTGTGGTCGAAGCTGGCAGGATCCTCCCGGCTTTACGCGCTTGCCATGACGGGTGTCGGTCTGGCGCAGCGGCTCCTGCCCAGAAACCGGCAGATGATCAGGCGTCTGCCGCCGCCCTTGGCCGGATGGACCAAACACCGGGATCTTCGCCCGCTGGCAGGTGAATCGTTTCACAAGCGCTGGAAAGCCAATGACCGCAGCCGATGAAAAAATTTTTCTGGCCAACGTAAGACGGGCCCTGGGGATCGATTCGCCGCGCCGGGCGCCCCGGCTCTTTCCCGAATCGCCGTCTGACCGCAGCAAAATGCTCCTTGAGAGAATTTCAAGGCGCACCGGCGAAGAGACCCGGAAACTCATCCACCGGCTGCAAGAGGCCGCAGCACCGTCGAATATCGATTTCCATGTTGCACCGGACATCCAGGCTGCGGCGGCCGTCATCGTCCGGCTGGCGGCAGAAAAGTCGCCGGAATGGGCAGATCAGAAAACGGTTGCGGCCTGGCGCCACCCCCTGGTCGAACGGCTGGACCTGCCGGCCGCACTCGATGCGCCGGTCTTTTTTTCCGAACCGGACCCGGGGCTGTGCGAAGAAGACGCCCACCGCCGCATGATAGAGCAGGTCGCCAAAAGCTTTATCGGCGTCACCGCCGCAGACTTCTGCCTGGCCGACACCGCCACATTGGTGCTGCGCAGCCGGCCGGGACAGGCCCGAAGCGTCTCTCTGCTGCCGTCCATCCACGTGGCCATCGTGGAAACCGACCGCCTCCTTGCCGATCTGTCCGAGCTGTATGCCGTACTTCGCTGGAATCCGGAGCAGGCAGCAGACGGGCGTTTCCCGTGCCTGGCCCTGATCACCGGCCCGAGCAAGACCGCGGACATCGAGGCCACCCTGGTCCACGGGGCCCATGGGCCCCGGGAACTTCACCTGGTGGTGCTGGAACAAAACTCTTGACTCCAAATTGAAATATAGCTGTAATGTAGCCTGTTTTTGCAGGGTAAACGATTGGCGGCCGTTGAATCGACCCGCCTGAAGGCATCGCCAAGATTTATTTTTTCTGGAACGGTTCGAAAAAATCGAGGCTTTTGATCGACCTGGGGTGAATCCGAAAAAGGGAGGACAGACCATGAATCGATTTCCGCTGATTTCCGCATTCCTGGCATGCGTTCTGGCGCTGGCGCTGTGCGCAGCGCCGGCCATGGCGGCCAAAACGATCAAGGTCGGCATTGTCGACTGCTACAGCGGCCCGCCCAGCACCTACACCAACGACGTCCGCGACGCGTTCAAGCTGGAAATCGACAAGGTCAACGCCGCAGGCGGCGTGCTCGGAAGGAACATCGAGTTCGTCACCCGAGACAGTAAATTCAAGGTGGACATCGGGTTGAGCGCGGCCAAGGAGCTGGTGATGCGCGAGGACGTGGACATTTTGATGGGGACCATCAACAGCGCCCTGGCCCTGGCCATCTCCGATCTGGCCAGAAAGGAGCGGATCCCCTTTTTGGCGACGTTTGCCAAGAGCGCGAAGATCACCGGCGAGGCGGGCCACCGGTACGTCTTTTCCATCACCGAAAACACGGCCCTTGCCGGAAAAGCCGGCGCCGCGGGCCTGGCCAAAATGCCTTTCGTCAAGTATTGGATCGCCGGCGACGACTATGAGTACGGGCACGCCATCGCCGACGGGGTGTGGGAAAATCTGCGAATGCTCCGTCCCGACGTGGAGCTTCTCGGTCAGTCCTGGTGGAAGGTGGGAGAGCCCGATTTTACCCCCTACATCACGGCCATGCTGTCGGCCAACCCGGATGCGGTCATCGTGGCCACAGGGGGAAGGGACTGCGTGCCGTTTTTAAAGGCGGCCAAAGCCACCGGGTTCAACGAAAGGGTCCCGTTTTACATGCACACCGCCACCGAGCTCTCGACCCTGAAGCCCTTGGGGCTCGACGCCCCGGAGGGGGTGCTGGGCACCTCCAACTACTTTTTCTACTACCCGAACTCCAAGGCGAATCGGCAGTTCGTCAAAGAGTTCCAGGACGCCTACGGCCGCTACCCCGCGGTGGGCGCCGTCTATGGCCTTCTGGCGGCCAAATACATTACCGGCGCATACCGTAAGGCGGGAAAGGTGCACACCGAAAAATTTATCGACGCCCTGGAGGGAATGACGGTGGACAGCCCGGTCGGGCCGGTCACCATGCGCGCCTATGACCATCAGGCCATGCTGCCCATGTTCATGGGCAAGACGAAAAAGGCCGAGGGCTACGACTTTCTCATCGCCACTGATATCGTCACCCTCGAACCCGAAGAAGTGGCCCCCTCCATCGAGGAAATCAGAAAGGCGAGGATGAAGTAACAAAGGTTCCAAGGTTCAGGGTTCAGGGGTTCAAAGGTTCAAAAGAAGAACTGTATCTGATTTCGATTTGTTTGAACCCTGAACCCTGAACCCTGAACCCGGAACCTCTGAACCTCTGAACCCTGAACCCGGAACCTCTGAACCCTCATGGACTTCGCTTCCAACATCACCGCCGCCGCCCTGTTCCAGCAGGTCCTGGTGGGTCTGAGCCGGACCACGATTCTGTTCATCGTCTCTTCGGGGCTGAGCCTCGTGCTCGGTGTGCTCCGGATTCCCAACGTGGCCCACGGGTCGCTCTACATGATCGGCGCCTTTTTGACCTATACCATCGCTTCGGCTGTGGGATCGGGGGCGATCGGGTTCTGGATCGCTTTGGTGCTCGCGCCGCTGGGAGTGGCGCTGCTCAGCTTTGCGGCCGAGCGCGGCCTTTTTTGCCACCTTTACGAGCGGGAGCATCTGATGCTTCTGCTCTTTACCTTTTCGATGACCCTGGTGTTCAACGACCTGGTCAAACTCATCTGGGGATCGGACTACCGCAGCTTGACGGCACCCGGATTTCTCCAGGGCTCGTTTGACGTGTTCGGCCTCCCCTTTCCCCGCTACAATCTTTTTTTGCTCTTCATCGGCCCCCTGGTGGCATTCGGGCTCTGGTTTCTGACCAACCGGACCAAGATCGGCAAAATCGCCCGGGCCGCGGCCGTCGACCGGGAGATGGTCGGGGCGATGGGCATCAATGTCGGCTGGATCTTTGCCGTCACCTTCGTCATCGGCTGCTACCTGGCCGGTCTCGGCGGCGCCCTGGTGGCCCCCACGCAGAACATCACCCAGGGTATGGACCACACGATCATCATCGAGGCCTTCCTGATCGTGATCATCGGGGGGCTGGGCAACATCTGGGGGGCGCTGCTCGGGGCGCTGATCTTCGGGCTGACCGATTCTTTAGGCATCCTGATCTGGCCGCAGTTTGCCATCGTCTTTCCTTACGTGGCCGTGGTGATCGTCCTGCTGTTCCGCCCCAAGGGACTGCTCAAATCGACATGGTAAGAGGGCTGCTGTGATCCGCGCACTGTTTTCTGCAAAAACGCTTCTGGTCGCCGCGCTGCTGCTGGCCGCCCTGATCCTGGCACCGCAGGTGGTTTCCCGGTTCTACATCTATCTGATGGCCCTGATCTTCGCCACCGGACTTTTGGCCACCAGCCTGAACATGGTGCTCGGCTTCGGAGGAATGTACCAGTTTCACCATGCCGTCTTTTACGGATTCGGGGCCTACGCCCTTACCCTCCTGCTGACCAAGGCGGGGATGACGCCGGTGTTCGCCTATCTTCTGGCGCCCTGCTGCTCGGCGGCGCTCGGGCTGCTTCTGGGGCTGATCACCGTCCGGCTGACCAAGCTCTATTTCGGAATGCTGCAAATCTCGCTCGGGTCCCTGGTCTGGGCGCTGGCCTACCGGTGGTATTCCTTTACCGGCGGCGACGACGGCATCCACGGCATTCCGCTTCCGGACGCCGTCTATTCCTCCACCGGCGCCTACTACTTTTCCCTGGCAGTTTGTTTGGTCTCGCTGCTGATCATGTACCTGATCGTCAATTCCCCTTTCGGCCGGATCTTCCAGGGCATCCGGGACAACCCGGAGCGCTGCCGGGCCGTCGGGGTGGATGTCCACCGCCATCAGCTCGCGGGCCAGGCCATCGCCGGATTTTTCGCAGGCGTTGCCGGCACTCTGTTTGTCACCGTGGAAGGATCGGTGTTTCCGGAGCTGATGTTCTGGACGCTGAGCCTGGAGTTGATCATCATGTGCCTGCTCGGAGGCTGGTTCGTCTTCTTAGGGCCGATGCTCGGAGCGGCCATCATCGTCGTGCTGCGGACGTTTGTCGGCATCTACACCGAGTATTGGACCCTGGTGTTGGGCGTCGTCCTGATGCTCCTTATTTTCTTTCTTCCCGAGGGCGTGCTCGGCTTTGCCCTGAAAAAGGCCGGTCCGGCGGGGGCCGATCCGGCCAAGGAGTGATCCGCATGCTGCGCATCGAGGCCCTGACAAAGTCTTTCGACGGGTTTATGGCCGTCAACAATGCCCACCTGACGGTCGAACAGGGCGAAGTGGTTGCGGTGATCGGACCCAATGGGGCCGGCAAGACGACCCTGTTTCACCTGATTACCGGCCAGCTTGCCCCGGACTCGGGCAGCATCCGATTCCAGGAAAAAGAGATCGCAGCCAAAGCGCCGCACAAGATCTGCCGGATGGGGATCGCCCGATCCTACCAGGTGGTCAACCTCTTTTCCCGCCTGAGCGTGTTTGAAAACGTGCAGGTGGCCGTCCTGGCCCGGCGGGGCAAAACCTTCAACCTGTTTCGTCCGTCGCGCACCATCGCCGTGGAGGAAACCCACCAGATACTCGACAGTGTCGGGCTGGGCGGCAAAGCGGATCGGGTCTGCGGGCTGCTTTCCCATGGCGACCAGAAGGTGCTGGAAATCGCCATCGCCTTGGGAAGTCGTCCTGCGCTGCTCATCCTCGACGAACCCACCGCCGGCATGTCCCCGGAGGAAACCGCGCAGACCCTGGCCCTCATGAAGCGCCTGGTGGCCGAATTCGGCCTGACCATTCTTTTCTGCGAACACGACATGGCGATGGTCTTTTCCATCGCCGACCGGATCATGGTCATGCAGCAGGGGCAGACCCTTGCCGAGGACACCCCCGAAGCGGTTCGGAACAATCTCCTCGTTCAGGAAGCGTACCTGGGAGGAGGGGCGGCGCCATGTTAGAAGTGTCGGAAATCCATACCTACTACGGCCTGAGCCACATCCTGTTCGGCGTCTCTTTAGAAGTCTCCCGGGGCGAATGCGTCTGTCTGCTCGGAAGAAACGGCGCCGGAAAGAGCACCACCATGCGAAGCATCATGGGGCTGACGCCCCCCAAAAAGGGGTATGTCCGCTTCCAGGGGGTGACCTGCACCGGTGAAAAGCCTTACCTGCTGGCCCGGCGCGGCATGGGGTACGTGCCGGACGATCGCAGGGTCTTTGCCGACCTGACGGTGGGCGAAAACCTGGAGATCTCTGCCAGGAACTTTACTGAAGGTGGATGGGACAAGGAGCGGGTGTACGCTTTTTTTCCGGCCTTGGAGAAAATCGACCACCGGCGGGCGGGATTTTTGAGCGGCGGCGAGCAGCAGATGCTCACCATCGGCCGGGCCCTGATGACCAACCCCGAATTTTTGCTGCTGGACGAACCCACCGAGGGACTGGCCCCCCTGATCGTGCAGATGCTCGAAGAGCAGATTCACGCCCTGAAAAAAAGCGGGTTGACCGTCCTGCTGGCCGAGCAGAACCTGTCCGTTGCACTCCGCCTCAGCGACCGGGGCTACGTCATCGACAACGGCGTGATTCGCTACCAGGGCAGCGCCGACGACCTTCAGAAAAACGAGGCCGTTCGGCGCAAGTACTTATGCGTGTAATCCCTTGACGGCAGGGGGCCGGCGAAAACCGGCGAAGAAACGCATCGATCACCGCCGGATCGAAATGTGAACCGCGCTTGCCAGCCAGAAACCCGCCGGCCGCCAGGGAGGTCATCGGCGTCCGGTAGCGGCGCTTGGAGGTCAGTGCATCGAAGGCATCGGCAACGGCGATCACCCGAGCGCCCAGGGGAATGTCCTCTCCGGCCGCCCCCCGTGGATAGCCAGAGCCGTCCCACCGCTCGTGGTGGCTGCCGGCGACCTCGGGCACGCTTTGCAAGGTCGGGGGCCAGTCGATTCGCCGGAGAATTTCCCGCGTTTTTTCGGTGTGCATCTTGACCGCCTCAAACTCTTCTCCGGTCAGCAGTCCTTCTTTTCGGAGGATGTCATTGGAAATGCTCGTCTTGCCGATGTCGTGAAAAAGAGCCGCCAGCACCACAACGGTCTTCATCTCTCCGGCAAGGGCCATTTCCCCGGCAATCCGGCCGGCCTCTACGGCCACCCGGCGGCAATGGGCAGCGGTCTCCGGATGGGGGCCTTTCATTCGATCGAACATATCGGCCAGCAAATCCCCGGCCGGAAAAGGGGTCAGGGCATCGAGTCGAACCGGTTTCGGAAAGAATCTGTGGTACATCCGTATCTGTATCACCTTCCACGCTGGCGTATTGAACAAGCGGAGCACGAACCTTTTGTAAATTGACGGAAGTGATTTTATTATCGCCGCAGTTTGCTTCTGTCAAGTACTGCGCCGGGCGCTGCGATAGAGGGCTTGTCAAAATAACGTTCCGATCGAGATTACGGACGGGACCACAGACTCCCGGAGCCGCTGGTGGGTAAAGACATTCGAGACATGAGGACCCTGGACCACCGGGACGTGGTGGCCTTGAACTTCGTTCGGAAGGACAGCCCGTACATATTTCGTCGTCACTTCCGCCAGGGGCTGCGCTCCCACGTCCTGGAGGTGCTGCTCAGAAGCGACGTTGAGCAGGAGCAACGGGGGTATTTGTCCCGGGGCCTCCGGCGATTTCCCGCAGCCCGGCCGGTAAGAATGCTGCGTATTTTCCGCAGACGCTTTTCAGAAGCCGCCCAGGTGCTGGAAGAGATCCGCAGGCTGCGGATCCTCGAAGCCTATCTGCCGCCGGACCTGCTGGCCAGATCCGAAGAGTTCATCGTCGACTACCGGAGCGACGGTGGGCCGCAGCTGCTCTTGTGCGGTCTCCAGGAGGCTGTTTTCGGAGAAATTCTCGATCCATGGAACCTGCCGCTTTGCGGCGCGGCGCGGGTTTCTGCCGATCTTGTCCGGCACGCCGGGCGTTTCGTTGCCGGCGCCAAGAAGATGATCCTGGAGGCGGGCCTCATTCCGGACATCGCCGGCGTCGGGAATCTGTTCGCGACGCGGGACGGCCGGATCAAGCTGGTGGACATCAACAACGTCTCCCGGCTTCCGGCTGATTCCCGCATACCTCTCGATGACAGGGGCTACCCGGCCTGCGACAAATCGATCGAGGCCTTGGCCCGAATCGAAGAGCACCTGTGTGGTGCAAGCCCGGAGAAGATGGTCCAAGCGCCTTACGACCGGTTCCTGACGGCCAAACGAATGCATGTCGTCAGGGAACTGGAGGAGCGGTTTTTGAAAAACCTGAAAAGGTAGAACGGTTTGAATGCCTGAAGTGCATTTTAGCTCATTTCCGGCATCTGGGTCAGATCCGGCCCCGGCGCGCCTGGTAGCAGCGCCGCTCTACGTAACCGCCGGATTCCGTATCGAAAACCGCCTCGTTTTCGTGAATGATCTTCGCCTCGCTCCCCCAGGCGCCGCAGGCGACCACCGCGGTGTCACCCAGGGTGAATTTCTTTCCGCACGCAGCGCACCCCTCGGCGTTCAGGGTGTTGAGCTTCTCGCGGTCGATCATGAATTTTTGCTGCTGCCCGGTCATATCCGCGCCTCCTCATTTGAATGAACGTCAACCCGACGATGAAAACGATCCTTGAAAACAAGCTAGGCGCCTCACGACCGGGTGTCAAGCCGCATTCGGCGCTGGAGGCCCCTTCAGCCGGTGGCTTAGTGAAAAGCGGCCCCCGGTTTTATGCCGATCTTCTTTAAAACGAACGCCAGCGGACAAAAGCCCGTCACCGAAGATTGAAGAAGGTTGGCCCCCACGAATGCGGTCAAAAAAAGCCAGTAACCGCTGTGGATCACCGCCAGCAGTACGGAGGCCAGCACCATGACGCCGGCCCATGCCAAAACCATCCTGTCTATCGTCATCACGATTTCTCCTTTTTCCCATATGCTGAGTGAAATTTACCGAGTGCCGATGCCTGCAGAAGCCATTCGAACAGGCGTTTCTTTTATCATATAGGGATTGTCAACCAGCCGACCTATGCCCTTGAGTGGGCGGGGCGCCGGTGTATATCCAGTTTTCTCAAACGAAACGAAAATATGGCAACCCCTATAAATTTTACAGAGCCGCCGGGCTTTCCTCGGTTACATGGATCCTTGAAAGGGGGCGGGAAATTCTGCGGTCTACTTCAGGCGGGAGGCAATAAACCGACCCACCGCTTCCAATTCAGGGTCGATCAAGGAATGCTCGATGTCCATGATGTCGATGTAAAGTAGGTTTTCTTCTTCCCGGTTTCCATGTTTCGAAGAGAGACTGAAGCTCCGGAGGACATCCTTGTCCACCAGGATCACGGCAAAATCGGCTTTGGGGCAGATGCGGCGAATCTCGGCCGCGTGGTTTTCCGGATAAATGACCTGGGGGCTGACAGAAGGCCCGGAAAAAATCAGGAAGCCAGCGGCCGACGGATCGACGGCTTCGGCCTGCTCCACAATTCGTTGTTTCAGCGTTTCGCTGATGCGCCGGTAAAATGCGTTCGGCCGGAAATCCGCCGCGCTTTTCCCGCCAGGGCCCGGTTCCAGGGTAAAATGCCGGGTGATCGACGGAAGCAGCGCGATTCGAAGCGGCGGTTTTGACGGATTCGCCGTGGAAAACCGGCAGCCGCTTCCGGTTTGGACCGCTTCTCCCAGGCAAAGGGCGACAAGGGAATCGGATTCTATGGCACCGATCTCATACAGGGTCCTCACCATGGGAGGATAGACCAGGTATCGAAAAAGGTGGGGATCGCTGGACAGGGTCTCCCGCAACAAGGCCATTTCGGATCGGGAAAGACCGGTAGCGGCATGATCTTTCTCCGTCACCGGAAGTCGGAGATCGAAAAGGAGCGCTTTTCGGGCTGCAACCGCCTCCAGTCTCAGCTTTTCTCCCCGCGCCATTTTCTGAAGGAGAAGAAGGCGAAGGGCAATCAACTCGACCGATGGAAACAGGCTCTGGCGGTCTTCGGTTCCCTTGAATAGGTTCAGCCGGGGATCGTAGTGGTAAAGAACCTCTGATATGCCGAAGATCCGGGTATCGAAGACCACCAATTGGGCCCGATTCTGTCCCGGCTCGAGCATGATGCTGGAAATGCGCTTGAAATCGAGGGGGACATCCAGACCCCGCCTGCCCCATTCGGATCGAAGCTCTTCGGGCCCGGCGCGCCCGAGCACGACCTGCATCAGGTAGGCAAGCACCCTTCCGGCGTATTGCTGGCCGGGGCTGAGCCCCTCTTGAAAAACCGCCTCTGCAGCGGCGGGGGACCCGGCCATCTGAGAATGCATACCGGTGCAGCCGGCGGTGAAGACCGCGGCCAGGAGGCAAAGAAACGCCCAGCAGGAGTTTCTCGTCAATTGACGACCAGAATCGAAACGTCCTTGGCGGCCTGGATCACCTTGTTTGAGACGCTTCCGAAAAAAAACTCGCGAACGCCTGAAACGCCGCGGCGGCCGAGTACCACCAGGTCGTAGCCCTTGTTCGCCTCATCGACGAGGTCTCGTGCAACGCCTTTTGATTTGGAATTGACCTTCGTCTTGATGCTGTCCGCCGGGAAGCCGGCCGCAAGAAGCATGGCCTTTGCCTTGTCCAGCGCCGCTTCGACGAGGCTCTTTTTCTTTTCCTCGAGCGTGCAGAAGCTCTGCTGCTGCTCCTTGAAATAGGGGGTCAGTTCAGGGCTGTTCAAATCGCACAGGGCGGCGGTGTCTTGGAGCACGCTGAACAGGGTCACCCGGTTGTCCGGTGAAAAAGTTGAGGTAATGAATTCAACGGCGCGGATCGCGTTTTCCGAATCATCAAAGCCCACCAGAATCTTCTTCGCCATGGATCGCCTTCTCCTTTCTTTCCTGGTGAAATGGATCAAATATCCTCGTATTATTCCTGATCCGGCCGGCATTGACAAGAGATAAAATCACTGGCCGCGTTGATGAAAAGCGACCAGGCCGCTTAGTGAATTCGTTGCTGCAAGCAGGGTGGCATTTTTTCGTCTATTTCAACCATGCTCGTCAAGCAGGAGGGGGCTGGTGCTTGACACGTCAACCGGCTCCCTTTTATAGTTCCGCGATGAAACTTTCCGGCAACAGGTTATGACATGACGTTTCGCGCATTTCGTATCCGAGGAGTGCTGTTCGATTTTGACGGGACCCTGACCCGACCCGGCGATCACGACTGGACCGGATTCAAGGAAGAAATCGGCTGTCCGGCAGACGTCGGCGCACTGGAATATATCCAATCGCTCACCGATCCGGATCGCCGCAGACAGTCTCAAGCGGCGCTGGATCGATTCGAGATGGCGGCCGCGGATCGATCGGTTCCGGCCAGAGGCGCCGCCGATCTCATCGCCGGATTGAAGGCCAAGAACATGGCGCTTGGGATCCTCACCCGAAACAGCCGACGCGCTCTTCTTTACGCCATGTCCCGATTCGACACGATGCGTCCGGAGGACTTTGATCTTCTGATCACGCGGGAAACCGTGGCCCATGCGAAGCCGTCTCCGGACGGCGTCCTGCATGCGGCCCGCCGATGGAAAATCAAGCCGGAAGAACTTCTCGTGATCGGAGATTACGTCTTCGACGTCGAAGCGGGCCATCGTGCCGGCGCTGTCACCATCCTGATCGATTCGAGCCTCCGCTGCAAAAACCTCGGAATCGAACCGGACTTTCGGATCTCTTGCCTTTCGGAGGCAATGGCCATCGCCAGGCTCGGCATGCCGCTCTCCGGGGGAAAACTTCCCAACGATCTGTTGGCATCGTTTTTGGAAAATCTTCCCCAAGAAGACAAAAACCTGCTGATCTACCCGGGCATCGGCCAGGACACCGCCGCAGTGGCCGTCCAAGACGGCGTGCTGGTGCTCAAATCCGATCCGATCACCCTGGTATCGGATGCCTTTGCCGAATATGCCGTGATCGTCAACGCCAACGACATCGCCACCGCCGGCGCTGTACCGCAATGGTTTTTGTCGACCCTGCTGTTTCCTTCCGGCACGACCCCGTCCATGATTCTCCGGCTGATGGAAGATTTGCACGCGGTTTGCCGCCGCTACGGCATCGTTCTGTGCGGCGGCCACACCGAGGTCACCGATGCCGTCAACCGTCCCGTGGTCAGCGGAATGCTCTGCGGCACGGTCGAGACCGGACGCCTGGTGGACAAGCGAAACATGCGAAGCGGCGACCGACTCCTGATGACCAAGCGGATTGCCGTGGAAGGCACAGCGATCATCGCCCGGGAGTTCGGCGATCGCCTGCAGCGGCAGGGAATTTCCTCCGAGACGCTGAAGTCGGCCGGCGGCCTGCTTTCCGGAATCAGCATCCTGCCCGAAGCCCGGATCGCGGCGGACTTTGCCGGCGTCAGCGCAATGCACGACGTCACCGAGGGCGGCGTCGCCACCGCCGTCGAAGAATTCTCCGCCGCCGGGGGACACCGCCTTCGGGTGCGGATCGATCAGCTCCGCTTCTTTCCTGAAACCCTTCAGCTGTGCCAAGCAAGCGGCATCGATCCGCTTGGGTTGATCGGATCCGGAAGCCTGCTGATCGCCTGCCGCCCGGATCGGGCCGAGGCTCTGAACGCCGCCCTCGAAGCTGCCGGCATCGAAGCCGGCTTCATTGGCGAGGCGCTTTCTCCGGGCCGGGGGGTCGAAGCCATGGACAAAGACGCCCCCGCACCCTGGCCGACGTTCGAGGCCGACGAGTTGACCCGGCTTTTTTGAGCAGACGACCTTCGGCGCCGAATTGACACGACTTTTCGGTTCGGATACATTATCGGTCAGCCCCGCATTCGTCCCGCGATTCCGCGGTTGAATCCACGTGGCCGCATAGACGTCGGTCGTCCTGCAAACCAGGGCTTACCATGCAGTGGCAGGCCGCCGCTTCCGGTCAGGCGCGGAATCGCCAGAGATACGTCCTTCGGCGGCACCCTATGCTGAACACCATTCTTTGCGCCACTGACTTTTCCGAGCACTTCCGATCCACCATCGACTGGGGGGTCTGGCTGTCCCGCCGTTTCGGATCGCGAATGCTGGTCTTTCACGCCGTTCCTTCCACCAGAGACATTTTGTATGCCACCGACGTTTCTGTTACCGGGCACAGCATCGATGACGACATCGAACTGACCCGGCACCGGCTCGAATCGCTCATGGCCGGCTGCGGAGTGAACTGGGAACCGTTGATCGGCTACGGCGATTCGGTGGAAAGCCTCGCGCCGGTGGTGGCATCGCAGGGCATCGACCTGGTGGTCGCCGCCAGCTATGGACTGAGCGGCATCAAAAGAATGCTGTTGGGGACTGTCGTGGAGCGAATGGCCCGATCCCTCGACTGCCCGCTGTGGGTGGTCCGCGGCGCGCGCCGGAAAGGCCCCCCGCCGGGAGGGATTCGCCGTATTCTGGTGGCCTGCGACTTTTCACCGGAGTTCAAACCGGTTCTTTCCATGGCCGCGGCGCTGGCCGAAGCCTTCGATGCCCGAATCCGCCTGGTGCATGCCATCGAGTCCCCCGTGGCCGAAGAGATCGATTTCTCTGCAGGCCCGTACGAAGAAGTGCAGCAAGAACTCCAGCAAAGCCTGAAAGACCGTCTCTTGCAGATGATCATCCGTGCATCGTCAACGGACGTTCCGGCCGATGCCGCCGCATTGCCGGGTCACCCGGGAGAACAGATCCCCCTGCACGCCCGTCACTGGAAGGCCGACTTGATCGTCGTCGGCGTTCGGCGTATCGGAAAGGTCCAAAAATATCTGCGGGGTTCGACCACCGAAGCGTTGCTGCGAAAGGCGCCCTGTTCGGTGCTGGCAGTTCCGGCCGGAAGCATGCCCGCCTCCGGCACCGAGGCAAGAGCCGCCGGAGCGGGCCGGGAAAGGAGTGGACCGTGACCGCCACCGGCATCGTTTGCGACGCCCGCTGCCTCGACCATCTCACCGACGACGGGCACCCGGAAAACCCCCGGCGCCTTGCCGCCGTCTACGACATGCTCGAAAAAAGCCCTCCTGCCGGCGATTTCGTCCCCCTTCCTGCCCGGGTGGCATCCCGAGAGGAGCTCCTTTTAGTCCATACCTCTGAATATATTGACAAAGTAGCCGCAACTGCCAAGCAGGACTATGCGCTGCTCGGACCGGACACCCAGGTATCGAAAGGCTCCTTTTTGGCCGCCCGATTGGCAGCAGGTGGTTTTCTGGAGGCCGTTCGCCGGGTGGTCGAAGGCCGTCCGGCCCATGCATTTGCCCTGGTGCGGCCCCCCGGTCATCACGCAGAAAAAAGCCGGGCGCTAGGCTACTGCATCTTCAACAATGCGGCCATCGGCGCCGCATTTGCCCGCAAGCGGCTCGGCCTCTCCAGGGTGATGGTGGTCGACTGGGACGTCCACCACGGCAACGGCACCCAGCACATCTTCGAGCAGGACCCGTCAGTGCTCTTTTTCTCCATTCACCAGTACCCCCATTTCCCCAAAACCGGCTATTTCACCGACTCCGGGATCGGCCCCGGCGAAGGCTACACGGTCAACCTTCCTCTTCCAAAGGGATTCGGCGACAATGAATACGCTGCACTTTTCCTGCAGATTCTAACGCCCATCGCCCTGGAGTTCGCTCCCGACCTGGTGCTGGTCTCCGCCGGCTTCGATAACCACGGAAAGGACCCGCTCGGCGGAATGACGCTCACCGAACGCGGTTTTGCGGCGATGACCCGTTGTCTGATGGACATTGCCCGCCAATGCTGCCAAAAGCGCATGGCGTTGGTGCTAGAGGGGGGATACGAACCGAAGGTCCTGGCCGCCTCGGTCCGGGCCGTTCTTGAAGAGATGGCCGGGCAGACCGTCACCGATCCCATCTCGCTGGCCCGGCTGGCGGACCGCAAAAAAATTCTTTACGCCACGACCCGCTGCGTGCAGGTCCAGAAGCGGTTTTGGAAATCATTGACCATGGAAGGCGGCCCGAAGTGAATAAAATCCGGATCATGGAAGCCTCCGTAGAAAAGTGGAATCGAATCATCGAAGGAAAGGGAGCAGACGGCGGGGTGCTCGATTGCCCGCCATGCCGCCTGTTCTACGTTCTGGTCTGCATCGGATGCCCCATCGCCGGATATACCGGGAAAAAATTCTGCCAGGATTCGCCGTACATCCCCTGGTATCGACACCAGATGGAAGTCCACGCAAAGATGCGGAAAAAAGTATACTGCCCGGAGTGCCGGCGCCTGGCCGAAGACATGCGCGACTTCATGCAGGAGATTGTGGACGACCTGAAGAAAAAAGAAAAAGAGGCTTGCCGATGATCGCGCGGAGCCTCGATCCATGGACGGCAAGGTCTTGCCTGCAGGGGGAAAGATGATAGAGGCGATGGCCGTCGGTGCCGCCGCCGCCGAAATCGCCGTACTTTCCCTGGCCGTCTTTGCCGTGTTTCGCAGCCGGGAAAGAACCGATGCCGAAGCGGCGGCCTGCGCCCTGGTTCTGCCGTTGATGTTTCTCTCCTGCCTTTTTCAGCTCGCATTTCTGCTTGGGCGCCCCTCGGCAGCAATTCCCTTTGAAATCGGTGCCGTCCTGCTGGGGCTGAAAGCCGTCTTCCAGCACAAAGCCTCTCTCCGGCATGCGTCGGCAGCGATGGTTGACGGCGTCCGGGCCCACCGGTTCGCATCGGTTTTCATCGCAGCGGCCGCTGCGTATCTTTTTTTCCAGGCCGTGGCCCTGCCGGCGGGACTCGGTTCCTGGGACGATCTTGCCTCCATGGCATTTCTGGAAAGCCGGCGCACTTTCTTTCCGGCCGATCCTCTCGGCAGCTCCCGTCTGCTTGATCCGCTGGCAGAATCGCTCAATGGGCCGATCCTGTTCCACCTCCTACTGCGGGCCGGAACGGATCGGGGGATCGGTCTTTTCGGGTTCACGGCCTACCTGGCCATCGGGTTTGGCACCTACGCCCTGGCGCGGCGGTACGCCTGGCCGCCCACGGCCTTTACCACGGCGCTGGTGGTGCTGAGCTTTCCCCGGTTGGTAGTGCAGGCTTCCGGGCCGGGAGTTGAGCTGCTGGCGGCCGCGTCTGCGCTTCTTTGCCTGATGTCTCTTTATCGACTCCTGGAGCGGCCAAACGGCGGCGACCTGATCCTGGCAGGCCTTTTTTTACTCTTTTCGATCTCGGGCGGGCAGATGTCCTTCACGTTTCCGGTGGTGCTGGCGGCACTGGCCGTTGTCCTCCTTTACCGGCGCCACGGCGGAAGAATCTGGTGGGGTGTTCTTTTAGAACAGCGGGGCCGTTTTCTGGCGGCGGCCGCTGCCGCAACAGTGTTTTCCCAGCTCTGGCGGGTGCTTGCCCGGGGAATCGAGGGCCAGGAAATGATCGCCGGCGGCATGGCGCCCAACACCGGCGGCCTTGCCGGCGCCTTGGCCAACCTGGTCCGTTACGGGCTGGAATCGATCCACCTGACCCTGCCCTTGGAACATGCCGGCCGGTGGTTGTTCGGCTTCAGTCCGATAGGGACCCTCGAAAGCCTCTATGGATGGCTGGCGGCCCCGCTGCTCGGGCAGGTCGGGGCAGCCGCCCCGTTCCAGATCCGGTGGCTGCCCGACGGGACCCTGGCCTGGTTCGGTCCATTCGGTTTTTTGCTCCTGCTTCCGGCCGTGGCCTACACCCTGTGGCGCGGGCCCCGGCGAATCAAGGCCATCTCTCTGGCGCTGGCGGTCTATGGATACCTAGTCACCCTGGTGCCGGCCTGGCAGCCTGGAAACGCCCGTCATTTCACATTTTTTTTTGTATGCGGCGGATTTTTTATTGCCTTTTTTCTTCCGCCGTGGCGTCTGACAACGATAGGCAAGCACGTCCTGCAGGGGCTCAGCCTTGCCTTGATCGTCTATGCCGGCCTGTTGAACACGGCAAGTCCGGCCGTCGGCTACGCCGGATGGATGGCGGCGGTGTATGGACCGGATGAAGTCATTGCCGCACAATCGCTGCTGCTTGGCACCCGGCAAGGCTTCTGGCACCGGATAGGAGAGGATCGATGGCATAGCGAGGAGGGAAAACGGCTGTTCGGAGACGATCGGCTTTTGCGGCTCTCCGAGCTGATCGAACCGGGACGGCCGTTGGGGGTGTGTTTCTCACGCCCGGAGCGGCTCTACCCGCTGCTGCTGCACCGGCCTGAACTGCAGATCGTTCCGGTGTCCGGGG
>CBFCZJ010000042.1:0-17109 GCA_965602445.1 uncultured Desulfobacterales bacterium
GCGGGCCGCCCCAGCCGCCCCACCACGGCCTGTGCCTGAAGCGCGCGGGTCCCCACCACGGCACGCACGGCTCGCCCCATCCCAGGGAGACCCAACCAACGACCGGCCCAGAGCCGACACTGGCATTGACACTTACGCTGGGCCCTCCAAAAAAGGCAACCAGGGCCGGAGCATAGGCCGGTCTGGCCACCACCGGCCCGGGCGCCCAAGCCCACAAGCCGCTGACAAAGACCCACCGGCCGTAATGGTAGGGGGCCCATCCCCACGGCGCAGCATCCACCCAAGTCCATCCATAATAAGGATCTACCACCCAGGTCCCTGTGCTGTATGGCGTCCAGCCGGAAGGCATCCCTCTGGGAACCCAGACAGCGCCATATGTGGGCACGATTCTCCAGGTTCCGTAGCGGTCCAGGTCGTCTACCCCGAACACCCCGGGAGACACATACCGGGCACTTACCGCATCCAGGAAGCGATCCGTTCGGGCGTAATTCCACTTGTCCCACTCATCGAGTTCAGGTGCGGCATAAGAACGGGCCTGGATCTTCTCGATTCCCTCGATCACGACCTCTTCGCCGGGCCCGGTGGCGACCGTCTCCCCATCGGGATAGGAAATGGCGGCCTGGCCGCCTCGGCGGGTCGTCAATGAGGTGCGCTCGGCCTCTACTGACACGCGGTAATATCCGTCCTGCTCGATGGCGAAGACTGCGTGCGGCGTGTCCACCTCAACCTGCTGACCGGCGTCCACCGCGCGCAGGTCAAAGGAGGCATTGCCCGCAGTCACCTTGAAATGGTTTACATCGAACAGGTAATCCCAGTGCTGATGAATCTCATCCATTGTTGAGAAGGCCACGAATCCGCCGCCCATGAGGTGCTCCGCCAATTCATTCACACCAGCAGATGATGGATTGACCACTTTTCATGGGGGACGACCGGAGATCATCGTCGCCCGGCCTTGACATTTATGGATATTTTGGCGATATTCACGGCTCTTTGAAAGAGAAACGGCCTTGAGATCGCCTCAGCCGAATCCCGCTGCACGGCAGGACAGCACCATGAAGAAAGAAGATGTGCCCCAGGATCCGGGCTTCAGTGACGGAATTCCTGAAATATCGTACGCGGTGGATGAATGCGGCCGGTATGAACTGGTGTCCAGCCGGGGATGGGAGCCCAAGACGGTCGCCAACGAACAGGCCTGGGAGGTGATCGACGAACAGACCCGCGAGCAGATCCGCCTGATCGAGGCCGGCAGGCGAAGTCCTCTGGCCTATCACATGACCCGCCACCTGATGGATGTCGGACTTCTGGCCAGCTACGCGGGTCTATCCAGATGGCGGGTACGGCGGCATCTAAAACCCAAGGCCTTCAACAAGCTTTCAGCCGAGATCAAGGCGCGCTATGCAAAGATTTTCGGCATTTCCATGGCCGGCCTTCATGAGGTGCCGAAAGCGACGGAATGCAGCCCCAATGAATGACGGTGCACCCATCGAAATTTCTTTTTCCCACCGGCAGTCCGCCCACTGCGAGACGGGCGTCTTGTCGAATCTGATATCCCACCATGGCATGAAAATCAGCGAGGCCATGGTCTTTGGCATCGGCTCAGGCCTTTTCTTCGGCTATTTCCCGTTTGTTCGACTGAACCACCTTCCGCTTACCGCCTATCGGATCGCCACCGGCGGTATCATGCGCCGCGCCACCAAGCGGCTGGGGGTGCGGCTGCAATGGGAAAAGTTCAAAAATCCTGCCAAGGCCATGGACGCCCTGGACCGGATGCTCGAAGCGGGAATTCCGGTGGGGTGCCGCACCGGGGCCTACTGGCTCAGCTATTTCCCGCGCCGATACCGGTTTCATTTCAATATGCACAATGTGGTGGCAATCGGCAAAAACAACGGCAGCTACCGGATCAGCGATCCGGTTTTACCCGAACCCGTCGACTGTCCGGCCGAAGATCTTGTCAAGGCAAGGTTCGCCAAGGGGATCATGGCCCCCAAGGGCCGGATGTACCACGTGGCAGAAATGCCGCAGAGCGCCGATTTTGAAAAAGGCGTGCGCAAAGGGATCAAGGAAGTCTGCCGGTCCATGTTGAGCGTGCCCGCACCGTTTATCGGCACCAAAGGCATCCGGTATTTGGCGAAGAAGATCGAACAATGGCCCCGGAAACTGGACGATCGCACCGCCGCCCTTCATCTCGGGCAGATCATCCGAATGCAGGAAGAGATCGGCACCGGCGGCGCCGGCTTTCGCTTCATCTATGCGGCTTTTCTGCAGGAAGCGGCCCCGATACTTAACCGGCCCGAATTGATCGACCTTTCCGCACAGATGACCGAGATCGGCGACCGGTGGCGGGACTTTGCGGTCATCGGAGCGCGAATCTGCAAAAAACGGGCCTCGGAACAGGAGAGCTACGCGGCCTTGTCGGATATTTTGCGGAGCTGCGCCGACCGGGAAGAATCGCTTTTTCGGAAGCTGGACGGGCTGGTGCGCCGGTAGACATGTCCGCAGCCAACAGGCGGCAGACGTCAGGGCGTCAATTTTTCAGTTAGATGCGGAAAACAAATATGGATTCTCTTGCCAAATCAGGTAACGAAGCACTTGACATAAAAGAGTCCCTGAGGACGATCATCTGCCGGGAACTCTACATGGAAGATATCGATCCTGCGCAGATCGGAGACGACGACCTCCTTTTCGGAGAGAAATTCGGGCTCGATTCCATCGATGCCGTGGAACTGGTTTTCCAGGTCAAGGCCCATTTCGGAGTGGCCATCCGGGACATGAAAGAAGGCCGGAAAGTCCTGCAGTCCATCAATACCCTTGCCGCATACATCGAAGCTAATCGAAGCGCATGAAAAAGCCCCTTGCACCCGTGGCGATCACCGGAATGGGATGTCTCTGCGCGGCCGGCCTGACCGTGGAAGCCTGCATGGATTTTCTTTTTAAAGGGGAGCGCTTTCCGGCTCGTCCCACCCGGTTTCCCACCGATCCGGGGGCCGGGTCTCCCGTCTTCGAGGTGGAAAGCGGGTTCTGGTCTCCGGATCGGTTTCACTCCTTCCCCCGGTGCCGGACCGTTCGGCTGGCCCTGACCGCCGCCCATGAGGCCCTTGCCCAGGCAGGGCTCGAACGGGATCTGCTCAAGAAAAAGCGGGTAGGGGTGTGCATCGGCTCCAACGTGGCCGGATCGGTCAGCAACCCGGAGCTTTTCGGGCCCTCGGAATCCTGGGACGGCGGGTATCCCACCTCCGGCCGGCGGTTTGCCGCCGCCAACCCCGCCGTGGGACTCGTCCGGGAGTTCGATCTGAACGGCCCGGTAGAGACGGTGGTCACGGCTTGTTCGGCGGGAACCGACGCCATCGGCCTGGGGGCCGCCTGGATTCGGATGGGGCTCTGCGACGCGGTCCTCGTGGGCGGCGCCGACGAGCTCTACGAAATCACATACAACGGCTTCATTTCCCTGATGAACAGCGACGAAGGACCCTGCAGACCCTTCGATGTGAACCGCCGGGGCCTGAACCTGGGAGAAGGGGCGGCGGTCATGGTCCTCGAATCCGAAGAACTTCTTGGCGAACGCGCGGGTATATGCCGGGGCCGGGTACTGGGTTACGGCGCCGCCGGCGACGCCTACCACCTCACCGCCCCCGACCCCGACGGACAGGGGCTGCGGCTTGCCATAGAAGAGGCCCTTGCATCCAGCGGCATCGCCCCGGACGCGCTTGCCTTCATCAATGCCCACGGCACCGGCACGACGGACAACGACCGGATCGAATCCCGGGTTTTTGACGCGGTTTTCCCTAAAATTCCCTTCCTCTCGACCAAAGGATACACCGGCCACACACTGGGTGCCGCGGGCGCGGTGGAGGCCGTCTTCTCCCTTGGCTGCCTGTCTGTCGGGCAGGTTCCGCCCAGCGTCGGTTTCGCCGATCCCGACCCGGAACTGCCGGCGCATCCGGTCTCGCAAACCACTCCGGTCACCGGCAGCGCAGCCTTGTCCGAAACCCTGGCTTTTGGGGGAAACAACGCGGTTCTCATCCTGGGAAAGGGCGAATAAAAGGATGAACATGCGCATCGACGGCATGGGCGTGGTCGGCGGGTTTGGCTGCGGGATTTCCGATCTTGCAGCCGGCATAGAAGAGGGGCGGCGCCCGGCGAAATTTTTTCCCCTGTCCACCGTCCACGGAGAGATCCAGGTGCCGATGCTCCTGGCCGATACCGCTGTATTGAGCACGATGGCCGACCGGCGAACCCTGCGCCGGATCGATCATCACACCCGAATGGCCCTTCTTGCCTGCCTGCTGGCCATGGAGGACGCCGGCATCTCCGAGCCGGCGGCAGAATCCTTGGGGATTATCGTGGCCACCGGATACGGCTCCACCTGCAATACCTTCGATATTCAGGAGCTGTGCCCCGCGGCCGACGTGCGGAGCTTTTCCCCCATCCAGTTTTCCAACTCCGTCCACAACGCGGCCGGGGCCCATATTGCCTCCGTGCTCAGGTCCCGCGGCCCCAACCTTTCCATCAACCAGTTCGATCTGTCGATTCCCATGGCGTTTCTGACCGCCGGGCATTGGTTGGCCGAGGGACGGGTTGATCGGGTCCTGGTGGGCGGGGTGGACGACTTTGCCAGGATCATGGCCTACCACCGGCATTGCCGGTTTTCCGGGCGGCAGGGCGGTGATTCTTCACCGGCTCCTGCGGCGGTCGGAGAAGGCAGCGCCTTTTTTCTCGTCTCCGGCCATGGCGGCGGGCAGGATGAGGTGGGGGTCGCATGGGCGGAAAGCGGATTTTCCGAAGCACCGAAGATCCCCGGCGCCGATCTTTGCGTGATCGGGGCCGACGGGTTTTCCCCGGGGGAGGAAGCATACGGCCGATGTGTTTCGGGCCCGGCGGCTTGCTACGCCCATCTTTACGGCCATCTGCCGGTGGGAATGGCATTCGATGTCGCCGCGGCCGTGTTGAGCCTGCGGGCTGGCAGCGTCTATGCCTCGGCCGGGGGCGGGGTCCCGCTGCCCGGCGGGCCGGAGCTGATTTCAGAGACCCGGCCCCTTGCGTCCGGCCAAATCCACTGCCTGAAAATCGGAGCGGCCGGCGGCTACGGACGCGTGGTGTTGGAAAAACGATGAACCACAGGAGGTCATCCGACCACTGTCAGGTGCATGAAGCAGTGGGTGAAGCGGCCGCTTTCGGGAATGAAGCAAAGCAGCCGCTCACCGGGTTTCAGCCGCCCTGAATGGAAGAGTTCCTCCAGAATGATGAAGATCGCCGCTGTGCCGGTGTTGCCCTTTTCCGAAAGATTGGTGAACCAGCGTTCATAGGGAATTTCAAAACCGATCCGCGCCATCTCGTCGTAGAATTTGGGCCGGAAATAGGCCGATGAATAGTGGGGCAGAAACCAATCGATCTTTTCCGGGTCAAGCCCCCGCTTTTCAATGACCCGTGAAAGCACCCGCCCCATGGAGGGGACGATTTCCCGGTCCAAAAGTCTGATGTCCTGACGGATCGCCGTCAGGTAAGGCCCTGCCTGGGTCGGAATCCGCTCCGTATCCCGCCATCCGGTGATCCGCCCGTCTTTTCCCTTGACCCCGCCGGCGTACATGCAGGTCTCCAGCCCGCCGGCCAGTGAGATGCTCTCGATCCAGTCGATCTGCAAAGCGGTCCGGTCCGGACGGCGGCCCGCGGAAAGGTAGACGGCGCCGGCGCCATCGGAGAGCATCCAGCGCAGAAAATCAGCGTCGAATGCCGAAATGGGTCGTTTTTCCAGGGCATCCGCCTTGGCGGCCTCCATGACGGGGACCATGAACCTGGCGCGGGTAAGAGAAGAGGCCAGTTCGGAGCCGACCGCAACGGCATTTTTGCTGAGTCCGGCGGCCACGTTCATGTAGGCGTACTTGAGCGCCGCCATCGCCGAAAGGCAGATGCCGGAAGTGGATATGGCGTCGCATTCGTCGATCCCCAGTTCACCCAGGACCATGAGGCCGTGGCCCGGCAGAAGAAGGTCCGGCGTTGAGGTGCCGCAGCAGAGGCATTCGATTTCCTGAAGCTGAAAGTCCCCCGACGGCCGCAGCCTGCGAACGGCTTCTGCCGCCAGTTCGGCGCAGGAATGGGTCAGGGCGCCGGTTTTGCGGTCCACGGCGTAATACCGGGTCCGGATTTGGTTCTGCTTCAACACGATACGCCGCGTTCTGGAACCGATGTTGGGCAGTTCTCCCAGGACACGGTCGATATGGTCGTTTGAAACCGGTTCGTTGGGCAAAAAGGCTGCTGCATCATTGATGTAGACTGTTTTCATAAAACGATTCCTGCCTCCAAATATAAGTTGCGGCCCGCATTTTTCTTGTCCGTGGCGGTCATTTCAAAAATCAACACGAGGCTCCGGAGAAAGCTTCCCCCAAGACCGTGGGCCATCCATTCACTGGCAACGGCTCACGGCGGCGCCCGCAGGATATCGGCGCCGGCCGGATCAATGCGACGCCCGGGAAAGACATCGTTTGAGCAGATCCGAATAAAATTCATAAAAGTCCTTTTCGGGCAGCCGGGTCGGCACGACGGCGTTGAGAAAGGTGTAATAGTCCAAATCGTGAATCGTGATCCGGTGTTTGACCTTCCGGTAGAGCGGAGTTCCGGGAACCGGGGTCAGGATGGACGGGATGGGCAGATCGATGGGATGGCGCTGCACGAACCGGGAAAGCCGCGTAAAATCGGCCTCGCCGTAGTCCGGCGATACGATAAAATCCCCGATGATCCGAATGCCCAGATCCTTTAAAATCTCCATGGCCCGGACGTTCACGGCCACGTTGCTTTTTTTGTTGTAGTCCTGCAGGCGCTCGTCGGTGATTTCTTCGAAGCCGATGACCGCCGTGGCCAGACCGGCCTCCTTCCACAGTCGGAACAGCTCCGGCTGCCGGACGACCGTGTCCGATCGGACGTCGGCGACCAGGGGTTTGGACATGCCGGCGTCCAGAATCCGGCGGGCCAGGTTCTCGGCCATGGCAGGATCGCCGAAGGTGTTGGCGTCCACCAGCCGGATCACGGGGATGTCGGCCAGCAGCGTCATGTCCCGTACCACCGCATCGACGGAGTGGGTCAGGTACCGGCCGCCGGTCATGGCAGGGACCGAACAGAAAAAACAGCGGTGGGTGCATCCGAAGGCGGATGCCACGAATCCGATTTTTCCCCCGACGCCGTGCATCACATAATGGTCCCGGTGGTGTGCCACCAGGTCGTAGCGCGGCGGCGTGCCGTCCACCAGATCGCCGGGGCCGTACTTTCTGGGAAAACAGGTGAGCGGACTGCCCGGGCGGGTTTTGGCAATCCCGGCGATGTCGTTGTCCGGGTCGGATTCCAGGCCGTCGACCAGCTCCCGGAAGCTTTGCTTTCCGACGCCCAAAACCACGTAGTCGATGCAGCCCCGGTTGAAAAACTCGGGGTCGCAGGTGGCATGGTGGCCGCCGACCACGACCACCGCGCCGGAGAGAGATTTGACGGATTCAGCGATGGCCAGCACCGCGTTGGCCTCACAGGTCATGCCGGTGATCCCGACGATGTCCGGCGCCATGTCGCAAAGATCCGCTGCCAACCCCTCGGGGGTTACCTTGAGATCGCAGATCCGCACTTCATGGCCCGCCAGATTGCCGGCCAGGGTTTCCAGTGCAAGGGGCTCTCCGCGGAAAATCATCTTGATGGTGGTTATGCCGTACTGTTCTTCGGGGATGCTTTTCCCGCTGTTGGGCGGATTGACGAGAAGAATTTTCATCACGGTCCGATCCTGGTTTGATTCGCTGGAGAATGCAAATTGGGTATATTAGCGATTGTGTCTGAAAATGCAACCGTCTTTGGACCTCCCGATGCACGCCGTGATACCGATAAAAGGATTGACAGGCTCTTGCTGTTTGACACAGAATTCCATCAAATCACCCATTTCGCCCCACTGGAGACGAAACCCGAAAGTTACGTAATAAAGCACAACGAAATGGCCCACTCCTCATCCCCTGAATCCCGTGATCATCAACCGCCGCTGCTCGAAGCGCGGGGACTCCGGAAGAGTTACCGGAAGGCCACATTTCCGGCGCTGGACGGTGTGGACCTGACCGTCCACAGCGGAGAGATTTTAGGTCTTCTGGGGCCCAACGGGGCCGGAAAGACGACCGCCATTTCGGTCATGACCTCCGTGCTGAGGCCCGATGAGGGGACGGTGTTCATCGGCGGGCTGGATCTTTTCAAGCAGTCCCGGCGGGCAAAAGCGGCCTTCGGCCTGGTGCCGCAGGATATCGCCCTTTACCCCAGGCTTACGGCAAGGGAAAATCTGCATTATTTTGGCCGGTTGTGCGGATTGGGAGGGGATTCGCTTCAAAAGCGGATCGAAAAGTGCCTGCAACTGACGGGCCTGGAAAACCGTGCCGACCAGCGAATCGAAGCCTTTTCCGGCGGGATGAAGCGCCGGGCCAATCTGGCCGCCGGCATTCTGCACGCGCCACCGCTGCTTTTTCTAGACGAACCCACGGTGGGTATCGACGCCCAGTCCCGGAACATGATCCTGGAAAAGCTGGCCCTGCTGCGGGATCAGGGCATGGGGATGCTGTACACCACACATTATATGGAAGAGGCGGAATATCTTTGCTCGCAGGTGGCGATCATCGATGAAGGCCGGATCGTGGATCGCGGCTCGCCCCGGCAGCTGCTTGAGCGGAACGCCGAATGCCGAAACCTGGGCGAACTCTTTCTCCGTCTCACCGGCAAGCAGCTTCGGGACTGAAGCCATGGTCAAACTGGGGGCCACGATCGCAAAGGAACTGCTGCTGCTCTTTCGAGACCGGGCCGGCCTGCTGGTTCTTTTTCTGATGCCTGCAGCCCTGGTGGTGGTGATGGCGCTGGTTCAGGAAAATGTCCTGAAAACCACCGGAGAGGCCGGCATCCGGGTGCTTTTCATCGACCGGGACGGCGAAGCGGTGGGAAGGGCCATCTACGAGCAGCTGGACCGCTCCGATGCGGTCCAGCTCGTTTCAGCCTCCGGCGCCATGGACGATGAATCCGCGCAAAACGCCCTGGCAGACGGCGAATACCAGTTTTCCATCGTCGTCCCTCAGGGGCTGACCGTATCGCTGAAAGAGCGGGTTGCCGGCCAGATCGCCCACGCCTTTGCACCAGACGCCGGCGGCGGGTCGGAAGACGCCGCCTCACCGCCACGGCTGACGGTCTATTTCGATCCCCTGGTTCAGGGGGCCTTCCGCGCGGCGGTGGTCAATGCACTAAGGGAGATCGTCCTGGCCCTGGAAATGGAGATGAAGGCCCGGGCCTTTTCAGAGGCGGTTTCCCGGCAGGCAGACCGGGTCCTTGGCCAAATGCCGGGCCCGAAACCTCCCGCAGGGGCTTTTCCAAGGATCGATCCTGCCTGGGGTCGGCATCGGCTTCTGGAGATCCAGGCCCGGCAGGCGTCCCGGGGCGGCTTCGAGCGACTTCCCAGTTCGGTGCAGCAGAATGTGCCGGCCTGGGCCCTTTTCGGGATCTTCTTTATCGTGGTGCCCATGGGCGGGTCGCTCATCCGGGAACGGCAGGAGGGGACCCTCAAACGGCTCATGTCTCTTCCGGTCTCCCATGCAGCGTTGCTGCTGGGCAAGGTGCTGGCCTATGTCCTGGTGTGCTTGTGCCAGTTCGGGATTATCGTTTTGATGGGAATCTATGTCCTGCCGCTGCTGGGAACCCCGGTGCTGGAGATGGGCTCGGCCTACGGGGCCATATTGCTGGTCGTGGCAAGTGCGGCCCTGGCAGCGACCGGCTACGGTATTTTGCTCGGAGCCGTGGCCCGCACCTACGAACAGGCGTCCATGTTCGGTGCGGTGTCGGTGGTGATCGCCGCCGCCCTCGGCGGCATCATGATTCCGGTCTATGCCATGCCCGAGGCGATGCAGGAAATCAGCCGCTTTTCCCCCCTGGCCTGGGGGCTGAACGCTTTGACCGACCTTTTCGTCCGGGAGGGCAGCCTTGGCAGCGTGCTGCCGGAGATCTCCTATCTCCTGCTGTTCTTCGCCGCGGCCACCGCGGTTGGCTGGTGGCGTTTCGTCCATCGCGAGCGGAGAGATCTGTAGGACCGGCAGAAGGCGTCGCCTCGGGACAGACCGGCATCATCCTTTCTTATACTTTTCTAGCAGTTTCAACGCCTTTTCCCGGGCCTTCCCAGCGTCGCCGTCGCAGGAGGCGGCCTTGCGCGACGCCCAGTATTCCACTTCCTTGCTGTCCTGCACCATCACCCCGCACCAGATCAGGCCGGCCATGGCGCCGGCGCCGTGGGGGTTGATCCGGACCGACTCGACAAAGGCCTTCCGGGACTCGTCGTACATCTTGTTCCGGTATCGCGCCCAGCCCAAAAGATCATGCGCCATGAAGGCGGCCGGTGCCTCGGCTGCAGCGGATTCAAAGGGGGCCAAATCCACCGGCGCCTTGCCGCCGTAGGCAGACTGAAGGTAGAATGTTTCCAGGGCCCGGCCGATGGCAGCCAGGCCTTCTTCGGACACCTCTTCGGGCCACAGGGCCTTGTCCTGCTGTTCCCCAAAAAGCCGGTGCCCGCAGTTTTCCAGCCAGGAAATGAACTGTTTTCGGAAACCGATCAGGGCGCCGTCAATGTCCACCGCCATTGCAGGGGAAGGATCGCGGTTTTCGGTTTCGGCATCGATCAGCGACAGCGCTGCAAATAGACGACCCGGTCCTTCTGCCAGCACGCCGGTAATCCAGAATCGGATGTCTTCTTTCTTGCCGATTGTAAGCGGGGCCGGGGCCGGTTTCCCGGTGCGGCAGTAGGAGGTGAGGTCTTCCGGCGCCGGGAAAATTTTTGGAACCCGCCACCCGAACCAGAATTCCTTGAATGCAGGAGATAAAACGATCACATTGCCGATGAGGAAGTGAAGCGCCAGGCCGGCATAGGACATACGGTCGTCTTTACCGACGAGGGGCAGCACCGCGCACCGGGGAAAAGAATCGGAGATCGAAGCCATGGGGAAATCCCTTCTATGAAAGAAGGTTTGCTGACGTCGAAAAGAAAATCACGGCAATGCATCGAGCCTGCCGCAAAGGGCTATCTTTCTGGAGCCACCACGCCGGCTTCGACCAGATCACGGACCATTTCCCGGATCACCTCGGAAAGAAGCTTTTTTCCGGATTCCGCCTTCCAGGTTTCCGATACCGCCGACCACACGAGAGATTCGGTGGCGACATCAAAGAGGCTCGTTTCCAGCCAAACCGTGGTTTGCCCGCTGCTGTAGCCGGTGTCCCGATAGCCGGTGACTAGATACCCGTAATAATCGTAATACCCCGTGGGGAGGGTGGCGCCTCGGGTGAAAATTTCCTTTTGCTGGATGTCGGCCAGGTGAGTGATAATCACCGCATCGCAGCCGTGCATTTTTGCGGCCTGCTTGATTTGCTCTTTTTCCAGCGTCAGTTCCGAAGAAACGGCAACGGCCTTGGCGCTGCCCACCGCATCGATTCCCGCTTCTTTCAGGGCGGCCACGAACCGCTCTTCGAACAGCCGGCGATTGTCTTCCCTGTGGGAAACCCCGATGACCAGAATGCCCGACAGCGGACGCTGCACAAAAGCCTCGTTGAGCTGCTTGCGGGTCAGCTTCGTTCCCTGGCCGGTACAGGAAACCATCATGACAGCGGAAAGAATCGACACCCATTGAAGAACGCGTTTGCCCTGAATCATGACCGCTCCTTATGGCCGCTGAGTTCGGCCGCCTGATGGCTTTTGTCTGTCGGCACGGGTTGACGGAAACTTCAACACCAAGTCGATCCGTCCCACCGTTCAACATATGGGCCGCGGCCGCGCATGCGGCAGCGGTTTTATTCCCCGGAGCCCTGGGCAGCGTGGATGCCGACAAGGCGGGCGATCAGCACGGCGAGATAAATCTGCCCGATGAGCGCCTCCAGGGTGGAAAGGGCCCTGGCCGACCCGGAAATCGGTGTGATGTCACCATATCCGAGGGTGGTCAAGGTGGTGTAGGAAAAGTAGGCAAAGTGGCGGCTCGTCGGGCCTGCTACTGCGCCGTGAATCAGAAAAGAACCAGGCTGAAGCAGCTCCAGAACCGAATACAGACCGGCCCAGATCAGCCCCAGAAACATGTAGACCACGATGGCGGCGGCGATGATCTCCCGGGAGATCGCAGGCGCCTTGATCACCGCCGAGAGGATAAGCCAGGCCGTATAGCCGAAGAACAGGACCTCAAAAACGCTGCCGATCAGAAGCAGCACGGGCCGGGGCCCGAAATGAAGGAGCCACAACGAAACGAGCATCGGCAGCGCAAGCCCTGCGGCCACCGCCGCCTGCCGGGGAATCTGTGCCACCGCCCAGATGGCCGAAATCAGGACGGCCGAAAAGAAAAGGTCCGTCAGGACCACCAAGCCGAAAAAACCCTGCAGCAGCGGTGTGACGGCCCAGTACACGACAATGGCGGCCAGGACGGAAGAAAAGCGAAAACGGACGGTCTCTTTCATCATCCGGATCAGATCTCCGTTTTCAGGTTTTCCGGATCGCTACCGATCGGACAGTTCACTGGAGGGCTGGGCATCGGATTCGTCCTCGGTGCTGCTGCCGGGCTGTGCATCGACAGCATCACGCTCCTTGTCGGGCGTCGGTGTCGCATCGGGTTCGACAACGGGGGCGTCCAGGGCAACCCGCCGCGGGTTGTACACATCGAAATCGCCGGTGGCATAGCAGCGGACCGGTTCGCCGCGGTCGTCGACCACCGTGATGTTGACGTATTCCCCAATCCCGGAGTCCGCCGCCTGCAGCAGTTTCCAGGCTGAGCGCCAGGCCACGACGTCAGAATCCAGGAGGCTTTCGTTTTCGCCGGGCATCGTATCGGTCAACCAGGCGCCGTCCTTTCGTGTCTGAAACCGGACGCGGAACCCCTTCGGTTTTCTCACCCACCCGTCATCGGTCACCTTCAGCAATTCGCTTATCTTCATGGCCTTGCCCCTGTTTTCTTTTATTTTGCTACACTTCGTCTTCCACGGCATTTCCCGGAGCTTTGCCGGTTTCTGCCGGCGACCGTTCGTCAAAGGGCTGAAACTCCTCGGCCTCGACAGGATAATGATGAACACCGATGTGGGGATAGGAAATCTTGATCCCCTCCCTGTCGAAACGAAGCTTTATCTTCTCCAGAAGATCGACCCGGGCCTGCCAGTATTTGTCGTTTTCGGCCCAGCAGCGGCCGCCGAGCATCACGCAGCCGCTGGAAAGATCGAGCACCCAGACGGCCGGCCGCGGTTTGGTAAGAATCCGCGGGTCTTCGATCATGACCGCTTCGAGCACCTGCTTGGCCTTTAGCAGGTCCTGGTCGTAGCGGATGGGGATGTCAAGCTTCATCCGCCTCGAAGGGGTGTAGTGGTAGTTGATGACCACATCGTTTAAAATCGTTTTGTTGGGAACGAAGAAGATTTTTCCGTCGAAGGTTTTGATCCGGGTGTTGATAAAGGTGGTCCCTTCCACCTTGCCGAGCAGCCCCGCAGCCTTGACCGTCTGGCCGACCTTGAACGGCAGGGTCGGAATGTAAGGCCGGAACAGGACCACCAGGCCGATCACGGACAGCAGGACGACCATGGCCAGCCGGAAAATCGGCTGTACCTTGAAGCCGGCCTCTACCGCCGCTGCGATGATCACCACCGAAAGAAGAAGGATGTGGACCACGTTGGTCGCGGTGGCCACCAGGGCGGGGTTCTTGACGAAGGTGCCCAGAAGACGCCGTAATCCGCGCACGATGAACCGCACGGCGAGAAGCCCCAGGATCAGCACGAGCAGCCCGGCGATCAGGTCGCGTCCGTGAAGCTCCATGAGTTGTCCAAGACTCTGGAGTCTGGTCAGTTCAGGATCCATTTCGCCCCCCAACTGAAGCGTTCACTCTGTAACGTCAAAGCCATGCTCGGCAAAATGCCCGTCGAATCCGAATACCTTTTCAATCTGCACTTGAGTCCGCAACATGGTAGACGCGTCCATGATGGCATTGCGTGCCCATACTTACATCTTTATAGCCGCCCGGCGTGCATTGTCAATTCCGGCTACTGGAAACGGACGATCGGCACGATCCGGAACTCGATTCTGCGGTTTTTCGCCCTTCCTTCCTCGGTGTCGTTGGACGCCACCGGGCTGAATTCTCCGAAAGAGCCGGCCACCAGCCGCCGGCCCGGAACGCCCGACGATTCAAGCTTGCGAATCACGCTCACCGCCCGGGCTGCGGCAAGATCCCAGTTGGTGGCAAAACGATCGGCCAACCTGCCGCCGATGGGAACGTTGTCCGTGTGTCCGGCCACCACCACCTGGTAGGGGATCTGCTCCAGCCCTTCTGCCACCTTCTCGACCAGTTCCGCTCCCGAGTCGGAGAGCGCCGCAGCGCCGCTGTAAAAGAGGATCGCTGACGACAGGTTCATCCGCAGAATCCCGTTTTCCACTTTCAAGGTCACCGTTCCGGCCCCGAGCTCGGGCCGAAAGGCGTTCAGCATCAGGTTGTACGTCCGCGACACGATTTGAACCGCTTCGGCCTGGCTGTTGATCACCTGGGCCTGCTCCTGAATGACGGCTTGCTGGCTTGACAACCGGTCCTGCTGCTGTTCGATGACTTGGGCTTTGGCCTCGATCATCGCCTCCTGGAACTGGATCACTGCGCTGCTGTCGAGCCGCTGGCTGTTGCAGGCCAGCAGGCGCTCTTCGAGAAGCATCATCCGTTCCTGAAGCGCCTGGTTTTGCGACTCCAAGCGGTCCCACTCCTGAAGGGCCTCGTCGGTCTTGCCGGTGGAGGCGCAGCCGGAGACGGCCATCGAAACGGCAGCAGCCAAGAGAAAGAAATACGTAAGGATGCTTCTTCTGGCATTCATCTTTTTTCCTCCTGTCAAAGATGCGAATCGGACGAAGTGTTTCCGGTGACGTGGAAAGAGACTTCATCTCGATTGGAAGGGCTTTGTCCAATTTTCGAGATTAATAAAAATAGCGAAGATACAGCTGCAGCCCGGTATAGTTGAATTGCACGTTCCCTCTAAAATCAATGCCGGGATAATCCTCATCCTCTGCTTCTACCTTTACGCCCAACGCATCGAAGCCCAGACCGATGCCCAAGTGTTTCCAGGGATTGTATTCCACGGCGGCGCGGAATTCGAGAATAGATCCCTGGAAGTTGTCGTATTCGAGGTAGAAAATTTGGGATCCGGTTCGAATGAACCATTTGGGGGTCAGGGCGAAATCCATGCGAAGACCCAACACCGGCAAGGGAGCCGTAAAACTCGCCTCTCCTTCCTCGTTTACAAGACCGGCGGCCTTGATGCCAAAGTCCAGGGGCATGACATACAGCCCGATTCCTGCGGCCAGATCGACGCGGTCATCCTGGAAGAACGAGTAGCTGTAGGCCAGTTGATAGATGTCCATGTCGAAGAAAGCCTCTACCGTGCTGCCGGCATTGAGGGTGACCGTGGTCCCGTCATCTCTTTCGATGGTGATGTCCTCGGTGAGCTGGCGGGTTCCGTCCCGCCTGAAGGCAAACCAGGAAAAGTCGAGCCGGTGGCGCCGGTTATCCGAAAATCGCCACAGGACCCCGGCGCGAAAGACCGTGTTTGTGGCTTCCAAATCCAGCAAGTCCTCGACGTCGATGTCGAGGCCCACCCCCGTTCCGATACGGAAACTGCTGTCCAACGCCGATACAAATACGCCGAGGTTGGCACCGAACTTTTCCCAGGGCTGTGTCTCCGTCGACTCACCGGCCAGCGAAATTCCGGGAGACAACAAAAGCGAAATAAGAACTGCAGCCAGCAGCGTTTCCTTCCACAGAGAAAACTTCATTTCTTTCCTCCTCCGTCTTGAATGGGGATCGGTCCAGATTCGCTGCAGACGCACGATTTGCAGCTCAAATGTACACATGGTGCTCGACGCTCTCAGCGGTCCATCTGGGTCTGCAGTGCTTCAAACATGGGCCGAATGTTCTTCTCCACCTGTCTGTACCCTATCTTTTTGGCAATGGTTCTCCCGATGGTCATGTTCACTTTTTCGGTAAACGCCTGGTTCAGCAGCACCACCAGCGTTCGGTTTCCATGGGGCAGGCAGCCGATTACCACCTGCAGGCTGTTCAGCGAATGGGTCAGGTAATATCTCCTCTCTGTGATCAGGGCGTAATCGGGTTGGATGTCCAGGACCCAGTGTTTGAGAACGAACAGCGGCCGGTTCGATTCCATCTGCTTTTCCCAGAAAAACTGGTGCAGGAATCCGAAATCCGGGGTTTCAGGAAAGGAAAGCAGACATCGATGATAATCGGGGAATCGTTCCTTTACCAGTCGGAGGGCCTCGGTTGCGCCCACCAGCTCCTCGGACGGATGCACCTGCTTCGACGACCCGATCTGATAGGGCGCCAGCCCTTCCATGCCTTTTTCGCGGTAGGACAGGTACCGGCCTTGAAGAATCTGTCGAACGGCGTCGGACATCGCTGCGGCGGCTTCCGTACCGTCCACGGCCTTGCCTTCTATCTCCCCGGCCTTGTGTTGGATGATGCGAATTTCATCTGCGCTGAAATTGAAGTCTTCTCCCGCTTCGATCTTCATCATTTTTTCAACTTCCTGGTTTTCCTCGCGAGTAAAAGCAATTCCAGCAAAGGCTTTCTCGAGTTCATCCCTGGTCGATCCTTCGATGTGGCCGGCCGCTATGGTTCCCTGCAAATCCTCGGCGCCGGCCTGCCGCTGCAGCGCCTCGACTGTTTTTTTCAGCGGTGCGGAGACGAGCATGCTCATGATCACGTCCAGCTCGTTTCCCATTTCCGTCTCGGGGCGCTCCATCAGGACAATCTTGCCCTGCTCCAGTTCGCCCAAATATTGTTTCAGGGAAGATTTTTCGATCAACTCGCTGGCGGTCAGAGGCTTTGCAGCAACAGAAGTCCCGATGCAAGCGATTTGGGTGACGACGACGGCAAGAGCCAATCCCACGACAATCCGGAAATTTCGGGAAGAAAACCTCATTCTTTCCTCCTTTGCCATTGATGCCGAGCGTTGTAAGGTTAGTGCGGCCGGGTCTTAGTAGGCTGCCATCTGAACGTGACGCCCACGGCAGGTCCGCTGAAGTTCATGTCCTCGATAGTCCCGCCCGAGGAAAAGTCATAGGAGAGT
>CBFCZJ010000043.1:0-16703 GCA_965602445.1 uncultured Desulfobacterales bacterium
GTCGTCGTATGGTTGGCGGCCTGGCTGCATCGGTTTGTTCCTATTTTACAAGGATCTTCAAATGTAAAGTTTTATGGGCGTTTTTCAATGATGTACTCGACGGTCACCTTTTCCGGCGAGCCGGGCGCCACCTGCAGCGAGGCCGGCTGGAGGGCCAATCCAACGGAGAGCGTCCCGCTTTTGGTCAGGCCGTCCAGGGGCACCTTCTGGGTGTAGACGGTTTCCGTGTCTTCTATGATCCGGTTTCCACCCTCGATCTCCACTGCTTCCGGCATCACCCGGACGCTTTCAAGAATCCGGTCTTCGGGCAGTTTTCCGGTCCAGTCCACCTGGACCGGAAGCTGTTTCCGCACCAGCCGGTCGAGGGTGACGGTGACCTGACGAGGCTGCACGGTTTTCAAGACGATGCCGGGGGGCAGGCTGATGTTGCTGCTGGTGATGGTGAACTCGTTGGCACCGACAGCGGCCGATTTCAGATCGAGCTGGACCTGCACCTGGCTGGGTCGCAGAGACTGGATCAGGGTTCCGGAACCGCTGAGCTGAAGGTTCACCGAGTTGACCGAGGCGCCGACGATCTCCACGCCGGACGGGCGATTGTTGTATCTCACCGGGACCTGGAGTTCGATCAGGGTGTCTTTTCCCGTTGTGAAGCTGAACCAGAGGCCGGACACCAGCAAGACTGAAAGAGCACCCGCTGTGGCCAGGCGCATGGACCGGCGGCTTGCAGGAGCCTCCGGATCGGTGGCGACGCCTATGTTCCGCTGGAGCAGCTGGGACAGCTGATCCGGGCTGGCGACCTTGATCAGCTCCGCTCCTTTGACGGCCAGGATGCTCTTTCGCTCTTCAGAAACGACCACCACCATGGCGTCGCTTTTTTCGGCCATTCCGACCGCCGCCCGGTGTCGGGTGCCGAAATGGGAGGGCAGATCGGTGCGATGGGAAAGGGGAAGGATGACCCCGACCTTTCGCACCTCGTCGCCTTCGATGATGGCCGCACCGTCATGGACCGGGTTGTCGTGCCAGAAAATGCTCAGAATCATCTCCTGGGTGATCTTTCCCTCCCAGTCGATGCCGTTTTCCACCACTTCGTCGATGTCATCGCTGCCGGGAAATACGAGCAGGGCCCCGATTCGTCTTTCCATGAGCTCGAAGATGCCGGAAACGATGACGTCTACCGGCGCTTGGCTTGTTTTCTGGGAAACCCCCCACAAGATATTTTTGATGTTCTTGGCCTGAAGCACGCTCCGCAGTTCGTTTCGAAACACCACGATGATGATGAAAGCGGCGACGGCCGTGATTCCCTGCAGCGCCCAGCTGGTGACGATCAGGCCCAGATAGGCGGTGATCCGCTGAAAGATCCACAAAAGGGCCAGCCCGGAAATGACGCGGAACACATAGGTCCCGCGGAAAAGGACATAAAACCGGAAAAGAATATAGCTGGCCAGGGCGATGTCGATGAAGTCCTGCCAGCGAAGGGCCTTGAAAAAAACGATCAGAGCATCCATGGTTGCTGACTCATTCCGTGATGCTGAACCGGAGAATTTTGAGCCGGTTGCCGTCAGCATCGACGACTTCCACCCGCCAGGGTCCCTTGTCTCCCTCCCGCAGCTGGATCCGGCTGAAGGTCGACCACTGGGGTGGGTTGACCTGGAGCTTGGCTGTTGCATTGAGCCGGTCGCGCCTGTACCATCGGTGGTAGATATGGGTCTTTTTCGGCACCGGATTGAAATAGGTAAAGCAGACCGCCTTTTCTTTTTCAAAGGAAAAGACCACGGTTTCGTTGACCGGCTTGCCGTCCTCGATCGCCTCGCACATCACCGCATGGACCAGGGCCAGGCTTTCATTGTCGGACGGGGGCTGCGCCCCGGTCGAGGCGGCAATCAGCCACATGACCGCCCCGATGGACCAAATGGGAATCTTCATGCCCCCCTTATGGAGCCAAATCCGCTGCTTTTCAAGGAAAAAAGGACACTTTGACGTTGGCCGGGTTTCGCTCCCCTTGTTTTTTGCCCGGTAGCGCCTATTTTGAAAATTCATGACTCGAATGTCATCACGGCGCTTTAAAAAAGCCCCATCTCAATATGAAATCGATCCTGGAGGTCTCGCCCATGGGCAATCAGTTTCGAACGGCGCTCTTGCTGGGCGCATTGACGGTCCTGATCATGGTGTTCGGGCAGGTGCTCGGTGGAAGACAGGGGATGGTAATTGCCCTGATATTCGCCGCCGGCATGAATTTTTTCAGCTACTGGTACTCGGACAAGATTGTGCTCCGGATGTACCGGGCAGAAGAGATTGATGCCCGAAACTCCTCGAATCTCTATGAAATCGTAAAGCAACTGTCGCAGAGGGCCGGTCTGCCGATGCCGAGGGTCTACCGGATTCCCCAGGAGGCGCCCAACGCATTTGCCACCGGCAGAAATCCGGAGCATGCGGTGGTTGCCGTCACCGATGGGCTTTTGAAAATGATGAACAAGGACGAGCTCCGAGGGGTCCTGGCCCACGAGATGGCCCATATCAAAGACCGGGATATCCTGATCGGCAGCATCGCCGCCACCATGGCCGGAGCGATCATGCTGCTGGCCAGTATGGCAAGATGGTCCGCCATTTTCGGCGGCATGCGCAATGACGACGAGGGGGGAGGAAGGGGCATCATCGGCCTGATCGCGATGTCCGTCATTGCGCCGCTGGCGGCGATGGTCGTCCAGATGGCGATTTCCCGGAGCCGGGAGTACCTGGCCGATCGGGTGGGCGGTGATATTTCACAGAACCCCGAGGGGCTAGCCCGCGCGCTGGAAAAGCTCGGGGCGTACAGCCGGCGGATACCGATGGCGGCAAACCCCTCTACGGCGCACATGTTTATCGTCAACCCATTGTCCGGAGGGGGCATCGCACATCTGTTTTCGACGCACCCGCCGATCGAGGAGCGGGTTGCCCGTCTGCGGGGACAGGTCTCCGCGCGGACGGCGCCGGAGATCGCAGGGGACGCGGGCCAAGCTCAGGGGCGTGCCTTTTGGGACCGGCTCTCCAGATAAAATCGCTTCGCGCTTTTATAAGAAGCGGCTGCGCCCCTTAGAAAAAAAGTTTACCCTTCCGGATTGAAGTTTGGTTGCTTGTTTAGTTTAAACTGGGAATCTGAAAATGAAGCTCAGAAGAGGAAGCTGACGGAAAATGAAAGACGACAGAGGGCACTACTACTATCCGTTTCCCCGGAACCATGGGGTTCGGATGTATGTCCGCAGAACCGGCGCCGGCATCGAGTTTAGGATGTGGAACCAGGACGACCCGGATCTGTGGACGGCGCACGGATGGGTTCCGTTCGATGCCGTCCAGGAAGCGGCGAAGATGTACGACGGCAAAGACTTCAACCCTCAAAAGACTTATGACATCGAGTCGGCCGCGGCGGTCCTGGCCGAAGCCGACCGATGACATCTGACATCGGGTTACAGAAAAGATCGGATGAAATCTGCGGCAGCGGATTTTCCCCGGATGACCCCATAATGGCCTTCGCAGAGAATGTCCGGCTTTCATTTGTCCAGTTGCTCCACCTTCAACGAAATGGAAAAGGTGCTGCTTTGCCCGGTGCCGGCAAAACCGAGAATTTCAGCCAGAGCGTTGGTCTCAGCATTGTCGCCGCCGCCGATTTCAGTCCAGTGCCCCGGCCGGACCGCAACGTGCGTGGATGCAGCGGCAAAACGAACCCGCCTTCCGGAGGCAATGTCGGCAATCTGAGGGACGATCTCTAAATCAATCCGGTCCCCGACAAGCAAAGGGGTGACCCAGAAGCCTGTCTCCACCCGGTGAAATTCCACTGCCTGCGGACATCCTCCATAGCGGCGGCAGATGCCGGCCCTTCGCTGCCGATAGGGAATTTCGGTTCCCACGATCACGTATGCCGGACTCCCGGCCAAGGTGGTCACCGAAAATGCGGTCCTGCGGCTCTCGGTTCGTGTTTTGTCTCGGACCTGGATCTGGACGCCGTCTTCGGCAGTCCTGCCGGTAGACGCCTGCCATCCGTTTCCGGAAACACGCCCCTCTGCTGCGGCCTCCTGCCTACGGACAGACCGTGTCTGTTCGAATCGGACATCGATACGAAGCGCTGCCGGCGGGCGATCGAGCCGCTGAACCAGCCCGGCAATTCGCTGAATGGCGTCTTCCGTGTCCACCACAATCAGCGAATTGGTCCGGGCATCGGCCGAGATGCGGCCCGCCGGACTGAGCAGCGGAGACGCCACGGAAAGCACCTCTTCTGCGTTCCGGTAATGGATCTCCAAGACCCGGCTTTCCAGCGCCGCCGCCCGGGCGGGCAGGGCTGCCAGGATCACGGCGGCCAGCAGGAGCGAAAAACGACGGACCCGAATCGAAGGGGCCTTCGATATTCGGGGGCTGCGCACCGGCGCGGGCGATCTTTCCGTTGACATCATTTCTTTTTTCCCGCTACTATTTTCCACCGATTCAGAAAAATCGCTACCACGGATTGTCAGGGTCGGTCAAATCGGAAAGGATCCGGGAATGGCGGAAAAGATTGGAAAAAACGAGTGGCTCTGGGTGATGGTACAGAATCCGGGCCAAGCCGAGACCATTGTCGGCATGCACGATGAAAAGGGGGCGATTTCATTTATTCCGATGTTTCGGGAAAAAGACGCCGCCTTGCAATGTTTTTTGAACCTTCCCCGGACAGCCGGGAAAAAATACGAGGCCCAGGCGATTATTTACGAGGATCTGCTGCGGCACGCCGCGGAGAACCGTTTTTTGCTCTATCTGCTTGATGAAGATGGGAAAATCCTCAAGAAAGTCGATCCGGTTCAGGAAAAATAGATTGGATTCCCGGACCGTCTGCCGGATCTTGGGGTAACACCTCGGGGCATTGGGTTTCGAGGCCTTTCGGGCTGTAAACTTCTTGGGCTTTCCGCATCGCCTGCGGGGGCGCAGCAAGGAGGAAAAAAGATGGCAGAGATACGCCTTACCGAGGGGAGCATCCGTTTCCAGGAAGAATGGCTGACTGCCGACGCCATCAAGGCCCGCATCAAGGAAAAGATGGACGCTGGGGACATGAAATTTGCGGATCTGGCAGCCGCCCTGGAGGAGCTCAACCAGGCAATGGAGAATGCCCGTCGAATCGAGGTCCGGATCGTTCTGACCCAGGAAGACTACCAAAAGCTTCAACAACGCGGCGGTGAAGACGACAACGAGAGCGTCCGAAAGGCGATTCTGGCATTCATCGCCGGGACTGAAAAGAGGCCTCCGACCATGGAGATGGAAGCACCGGAACCGCCCGCCGCTCAGACCACAGAAAAGGAGTACGGGCCCGAACAGGCCGAACCCGAACCGGCGGAGCCGGCGGCCACGATTCCCTGCAGCAAATGCAAAAAGCCGGTCAAGGTCCCGTCCAACGACCGACCGCTTGAGCTCGAGTGCGAATTTTGCGGGACATCGATCGTGCTTGAAGAAGAAAAAGAGGAAGAAGAAAAAGAGGAAGAAAAGATAGAGGCCGGCGAAACGGATCGGGGACCGGTGAAAAACATTCGGCACCAGGATCATTTCATCGGGTAAAATCGCGTGCGCGATTTTATTTGGATTTCGCGTTTCGCGAAATCAGTGAGAAAGATTTTGGCGACTCGATTCTTGGATTTTGACAGAAGTTTTTACCTGAAGGGGAGGCTCAGGCTGTGTTTTCGTCCAGCGCCGGATTTGATTCTTCGGCCCTATCCTTCGAACATCGGGGGCAGAATCCCTCGAATTCGAGCCGGTGCCCGATAATGGTATAGACCGTGGCCCCGTAGAGGCGGTTTTCGATCTGCCGTAGCGGCGCCACCGGGGCATTGTCCACCCGTCCGCAGCGCATGCAACGAATGTGATAATGCCGCTGGGGGTTGCCGTCGAAGCGTTTGACGCTGCCTGAAAGCTCCAACTTTTGGATTTTTCCCAGTTCGGCGAGGATCTCCAGGTTTCGGTAGACCGTGCCGAGACTGATCCGCGGCAGGTGCTTCCGCACTTGCTCGTAGACTTCATCCGCCGTCAGATGGCGATCCAGATCTTTTCTCACTTCCTCCAGGATCACCTTCCGCTGCCGGGTCATTCGGTGTTTTGTCGATGGGGTCAAGGGCGCCGCCAAGAAGGATTATAGGAATTGTCATATTTTCGTTCCGTTTGAGGGAGCTTGATATGCACTGGCGTCCCGCGAACTCAAGTAATAGATAGGCTGTTTGACAATCCCTATGTGTAAAATAAATAAACACATAGAGCGCTTGGGGTGCGGTCTACAGAGTTGAGTCGATGCGGTCAATCAAGCAGCAACCCTTGCTATCGGAACGGTATTTCGACAAGCGCTCTATCAGTTATCATTATTGATAACAGCGAAACCCTTTCCTGTCAAACGGCAAAAAACCGGCCGGGGCTGTGCTGAACAGCCCAGACCGGTTATGATTCAAGCAACCGGCAGGAGGATTTCCTTGCCGCTAGTTCAGGCTGCCGATTTTTCGTCCTCTTTGATGATCTCAAAAATGCCCGACAGGCTGTGCCCGACGCCGATGCCGGGCTGCAGCTCCATTTCCAGCTTTCTTAGCGAATAGCCCAGGTGCGGTTCGATGACGTTGGCCCGCACGTCTCCCCAGAGGAGCCAGCCGACCCCGCCGATGACCCGCTTCATGGAGTGCATGGCCTCCTTGAGGGGCTCTGCATAAAACGGAAGAATGTCCGGGGCGTCTGAAAAAGACTCGGTTCCCGCGTTGTATCCGGAAAGGAGCCCGATGGTGTATTTGACCAGCGCGTTGGTGGACAGGAAAAACTTTTCGAAAAAATTGTTCAGGTGGTCGAATCCCGGCCTGGGCACATAGTCGACCAGCAAACTTTCCAGGTCCGTGCGGGTGTAGCCTTCAAACAGGCTGTTGATTGGCGTGCGAAGGGCCGGACAGTTGGCATTGTAGTCCCCGGTTTCCAGGTGCCGACCCACAAGGATCGAACGGTCGAAGTATTTCAGCGGCCGGATTCGGCAGCCGGATTTTTCCTCCGCCGCCTTGATGATGGCGTCGATTTCATCCCGGCACATCAACCGCAGGGGAAACGAAGCCACCTCGACATTGTCGCGTTCTTCTTTCGGATAGATGTAGGAAATCCGGTAGTCCATAAAGTATTCGCTGTCCACCGGAGCGTCCCAAAGATCCTGCCACTCGTAGGACCAGCGCCCCAGCCAGTCCCCGGTAAACAGGGCCCGGTCAGGAGCGTGCCGGCAGATGTCGGCCACCAGTTCGATGATCTGCTCCTGGGTAAAGTGCGAAAAGGTTCCGTAGGAGGTGAAGTAAAGATCGAACGGGTCCTGCGCCTTGAGCCGCTCGGGCAGGCCGGCGGAAAGATCCTCGCGCCAGAACTGCATTTTCGGGTTGTTGCCGTAATAGTCCGCCGCCTGATCGAGCAGCTCCTGGTTGACGTCGACGCCCACATAGCTTTGGAGGCGTTCCGGAGTGATGGCCTGGGTGATGTATTCATAGATGCCCGGGTCCTTGGTGTTGACGTCCATGATCAGGTCATAGCCGTCTCCGTTTCCGCAGCCCATGTCCAGAATCCGGAGACGCTCCAGGTTTTTCAGTTTTCGTTGGACCAGATCGTTCAAGGCCGGGCGAAGAAACAGTCCGGTGAGCTGGTCCTCCCAGAAGCGGCGCACATTGTCGTATTTTCCCAGAAGGCCGGAGGCCTTGTCATATTTTCCGGTGGTGGCCGCCTGGGTATAAGCTTTCTCTTCAGCCATCTTCCCCTCCCAAGTCCTGCTTTCGGCTGCGCCGAAACCAAGACTGATAAACTGCTAAAAAATATTTTGGCTCAGGGCCGAGTGAATCGTAACCTGTCGGGGATTCAGAATTCAGTCGTCCGAAAAAATGAGTCAATTACAAATGGCCTAAAACCGCGGGAGCGGTTTTAGGCCATTTGTTTCAGCAAATCGATGGCGTGAAAGGCGTCCCGGCAGTAAGCGTCTGCGCCGATGTCCTTGGCAAAGTCTTCTGAAGTCGGAGCACCGCCGATGAGCACCTTGGTTTTTCCCCGGAGCCCCTCCTTTTCCAGGGCCTCGATCACGGTCTGCATCTCCCGCATGGTGGTGGTGAGAAGGGCCGACAGCCCAAGGTAGCCGGCGCCGCTTTCTTTCACCGCCGTCACGATCCTTTCGGTGGTCACGTCGTTTCCCAAATCTTGGACTTCGAAGCCGGCGCCCTTGAGCATGATGGCGACAATATTTTTCCCGATATCGTGCAGGTCGCCGGCAACGGTGGCCAAGACGAATTTCCCCTTGCTCTCCACGCCGGCCCCGGCCAGATGGGGCCCGAGAATATCCATGGCCGCGCCCACGCACTCGGCAGAAGCGAGCATGTCCGGGATCAGGTATTCGCCGGCGTCGAATTTCTTTCCGACCTCTTCCATGGAGCCTGTCAGCGATTCCAACACGATCTCTTTGGGATCGATCTTGTCGGCCAGGGCCTGTTCTACCAGCTCGGTCACCGCGGGCTGGCCCTCATATCCTTCATCGAAGCCCTCGTCTTCAGCCACCACGCGTCCCTGAATTACGTTTTCGGCGATTTTTTTCAGCAGTTCCTGCTTGCTCATGTCGGTTCTCCTTTTTCGTTTCACGATATTTAAAACGATTCTATTGTTGGTTGATCCACCTGTGGCGCCCTTATTCCAAGCCATTCGTCGTTTTCTTCCCTACGAGGGCCCATTGAATCGTGGACGAATGCTGAAATCCGGTCATCCAGGCTGTTTCAGACTCGGCAGCAGGCCGGGGATCTCTGCAAAGATCTTGTTCTGGATATCGGCCGGGAGGTGATTCGCCGGCTCTGCCTCGATTTTTTCCAGGGCGGCCGCGGCGTGTTCCACCACGCGGTCCTGAAGATCCTTGGCGCCGAAGGCAAACGGATCCGAGACATCCCCGGCGTGAATGGCCTTTCGGGCATGTCGGGCAAAGAGCCGGTGGCTGGTGCCCATGACCTTTTTCACCATTTCAACGGCGTCGTGGGTTTCTTCGTCGCCGACTTTCGGCGTCCGCAGACAGTGTTTGACCTTTCCGATCAGCTCGTTATCGATCACCGCCTGAACCGGGCAAAACGTGTTGGTCCGATCCAGGAGCCCGAAGGCGTAGTGGATATACTGGGCACCGCTCATGGCCATATACAGATCGGTGAACAGTTTTTCGAACATGGCCTGGGCTCCGGGCACTTTGGCGTCGCCCACCCCTGATGTGGAATAGCAGGGGATCCGGTAGTGCCGGGCCATTTGGGCGCAATCGATATTGTATTGGTTGAACTCCGGGCAGCCATAGAGGTCGTGGAGATCGTCCATGCGCGCTCGAACCGGAACGCTTCCATAAAGAACCGGCGCCCCGGGCCGGATGAGCTGAACCAGGCTGATGCCCGCCAGAATTTCGGCGTTGATCTGGGCCACCATGCCGGCCTCCTGGATGGGGGCCGAAGATCCTCCCTGAGGGGAGGAAGAGATCACCAGGGGCATCCCGGCTTCCACGATGGAAAAGACCTTGTCTGCCGTGTCGGCCACCAGTTGCAGCGGACTTTTAAACACGCAGGTGATAAACGAAAGCACCGGATTTTTCCGAAGTTCATCGGCGCCTCCTGTGATGATCTCGGCCATCTTGATGACGTCTTGGAGGCTGTCCAGCCGGGTGAGACCGGCCTGGACATGCTTGGTGATGTTGTTCAGGCTGGCGAAGAACTTGTTGACATCGTGGTTGGTCTCGTCGATGCCCTTGTCCTGGATGTTCACCGGGCGGATGAAAAAGTCCAGGTGCTCCAGATGGTCGCAGAGCTTGGCCGCGCGGCAAAGAAGCGCCGAGCTTCCCCTGAGTTCGGAAAAGCGCGGCACAGTCATTGTTTTTTCCGGATCTTCCCGACTGACAAAGGTTTCCATCTGTGTTTCCAGCCAGACGTTGGTCTCCGAACCCGAACCGAAATAGATTCGGGTGGTGTCGGCATCCAGGTGAAGCCTGTTTTCCGGATTCCGGGCGCCGAGGACAAATTCCGAGGGTGCTTTGGCCACGGTTTCTTCCACCATGCCGGCGGGAAATGAAACCCGCCAGACCGGCTGGCCGTGTTCGGCCTCTTCCCGCACATGGGCGCCGGCGCTGCCGTAAAGATCGGCGGCCCGCCGGTTGTAGCACCAGATGCCGGGGTCTTCCAAAATGGAAAGAGAGGCGCGGTGAAGATATTCGATCTGTTCTTTTTCCAGTCGTTCGTAAGGGCGAACGACGATACCGGGTCGATAATCGGTGCTCACGATATTTTCTCCTCTGACGAAATGGTTAACGGCCTTTTTTTCGATACGCCCGCGTGTATTTGCGGAAATGGCGGTCTTTGCCCACCAGGGCTTCACCGGAGCGGACCGCATCCATCATGACTTCATCCAGCGGATCCATAATGACCGCGTCAAGGCCGGCATAGACGGCCATCTGCAGGAAAGCCGCATTGAGTGCGGACCGGCCCGGCAGGCCGTAGGATACGTTGGACAGCCCCATGGTGGTGCGGGCTTCCGGGAATGCTTCCTTGACCGCTGCGAGGGTTTCGAGGGTGACCCGCCCCTGGCGTGCGTCTGTGGAAATGGGCAGCACCAATGGATCGAAAAAGAGGTTTCCCATGGGGATTTCTTTTTCACGGGCCTTTTCGACGATCATGCGACAGGCTGCCAGGCGGCCGTCCACCGTTTCCGGTATCCCCTTGTCGTCCATGGCAAGCGCGACGACGGGAACGCCGAAACCGGCGGCCAGGGGAAGTATTTCGCCAAGGGATTTTTCATCGGCCTTGGTCGAGTTGATCATGGCCGATCGGCCCTCTAAGGCGGACAGGCCGGCCTCGAGTACCGGCGGATCTGCGCTGTCGATGCATAGGGGCTTATCTACGGCGCTGCAGACAACGCCAACCGCCCATTTCATCGCCTCGATTTCGTCTGCCGCTGAACCTCTTCCGGTTCCGACGTTTACATCGATGTAGGAGGCTCCGGCCTCGGCCTGGTCTTTGGCCAGGGAGGCAAGCGCCTTTTCCTTTCTTTCTTGGATGATCGAACGGACCGATTTGCGGGTCGCGTTGATTTTTTCTCCGATAATGATCATTGAATCATACTCCTGCTGTTTTTTCCCCTGACCCCGGCGAATTCCGCTTTCCGTTATTCCATGAGAAAGGATCGAATGCCTGGAATCTCTGCCAGGATCTTTTTTCGGACCGACGAAGAGATCATCGAAACCGGCTCGGCGTCGAGAATCGATCGGGCCTTTTCAGCGGCCCGCTGCCGGGTGTCTTTTGCCCCGGCGGCCTGCCATGCCTCGCGGCCGTCGCGGTCGCTGAGTTTGGGCATGAACTGCTCGGTGCGCATATGTCTTCGGGTGTGCCGCGAAGAGACAAAGTGCCCGCCGGGGCCGACCTTTTTGAGCTCATCCAGGGCCAGGGTATCGTCGTCGACCCGGATGCCTTCCACCGCCCGCATCACCATGCCGATGATCTCGTCGTCGATCACCAGCTTGTCGTAGGAGGCGGTCATGCAAAATTCCAGAAAGCCGGCGGCGTCGTGGATGAAGTTGCCGCCGGCGAGGGCCACCATCAGACTGGTCATGGCCGATTCGTAGCCGGCCTGGGCGTCGTTTACTTTGGCATCGGACATCCCGGCAGTGGCGTAGATCGGAAGCTTGTAAAACTGGGCCATTTGGGAGGCGCCTGCGTTGATCAGCCCCATTTCCAGGGCGCCGGCCAGGTACTTCATGTCTCGAAGGTCGGTGACCGAAGAGACGCATCCGAAAATCACCGGCGTTCCGGGATTGACCAACTGGGCGAGCATGACCCCGGTGAGCGTGTCGACACACTCAACCACGAGGGTGCCGGCGATGGTGATCGGGGATGTCGCCCCGCAAAGCGGTTCGGCCGGCACCACCAGGGGGATGCCGTTTTTGGCCACTTCGATGGCCAGCCGGCCGTAGTCTTCGTCGAGTTTGAACGGGCTGATGATGCAGGTGACCATGGAGACAAACGGCCGCTCCCTCAGCTTTTCCGGAGATCCTGCGATCATTTCGGCCATCTTGATGACGTTTCGGATTCCTTCCACGGTGTACACGCCGCCCATGATGTGCTTTTGGGTCCGGTTCAAGGCCGCACCGAAGCGGTTTACGTCGATGTCGTCCCGCTCCACGTCGTGGGGATGGACGTTGAGCATGTAAAAGTGGATGTTTTCCAGCGCGTCCACGGCCCGGGCCATGTTCATGACATCGGCCAGCTGCGAGGTGCGCGCGTCTGTGCTACCCGGGTCCTGAACCTTGAGGGCGGTTCCCCCGGTGCCCAAATGGACTTTGGTTCCCCCGATCTCACAGTCCAGAGAGCCGTCCGGTTCCCGCCCGCAGAGGTTGACCATCGACGGCGCTCTGGCGATCAGCTCCATGACCATGTCCGGCTCGAAGCGGACGATGCGCGAGTCGGCATCGACCTTGGCCCCGGCCTTTTCGAATATTTTCAGCGCCTCTGGATAGTTGACCTGGACCCCGACCTCTGAAAATACCTGCAGGACGCTTCGGTGGATTTTTTCGATATCGGCTTCGGTAAGCGGCTTGTAATCGCCGCCGGTCAGACCTTTTCGCATGATCCTCTCTCTCCTCTCGAGTTGGTGATTTTTTTATTGCATCCCCCGGAAAGGGTAAAATAGGGAAGCGTTTAGTCCGCTCTTCGGGCGATGCAGTCGGTTTTAGGGCATTGGTTGCAGGGATTATAGGGTTCCGTGTCGGATTCGACCCCTTCGGGCAGAATGCCGAAAATGCCGGACACGGATTTGCGGGGAGACATCAGGCAGGTGTCGGTCAAAGTGACGTCCATGGGGTCGGCGTCGGCAAACAGGGCAAAAAGAGCCTGCTGCTGCTGAATCGGCCAGTCGCAGTATCCCGGGCTGAAGCGAAGGGTCACGGCACGATCCGCTTCCTGCAGCCGGTTTTCCATCCGATGCTGGAACTGCTCCACCACGTCTTCGGCGGCGATGGAGCCCATGGCGTCGAGCACATAGGCATCCGCGTAGCGGTCTTCGGCCATGCACCGGCTGATTTCCTCCTCGATCGCTTCTCCGATGGTGGCCACAAAACAGCAGACCCGATCGGCGTTGCAAAGCGTTCTGGCGATTTTCGGGCTTTTAAAGCGGGTGCCGTTGGCCAGGGTGATACTGCCTTTGTCCGACAGGTCGAGCGGAAAAATCCGGTAGACCAGCCAAGGATCGGCCAGGTCCTCCAGACGACCGGTCAGATCATCGACCCGTCTGATCGAGGCGGCGGACGGCTTTTTCCCCCTCCGGGCGCCGAGAAGTCGCATCAGCTTTCCATCATCCAGCGTGCTTTCAAAATTACTGACAACCATGGCCGCTTCCTTTTTTTATCCGGTTTGACCCACGCCCCTGCCGCTCTCTTCCGACGAATCAGGAAGGGATCACGCGCGGCTCGAATTTTTTCGGGGAGGGGGGGTGGAGTGGAAGATATTGATAATATTTGTTTACATGTTGCTCACTTCAATATATAGTGTTCTATATATTCTGGTCTGGAATATGTCAACTCTTTTCTTGAAAAAATAATGACACAGGATGGACAAATGATTCGCAGAGTGTTTATGGACAAAGATGTAAAGGTAAAAAAACCTCCCGGGCATTTTATGTAAAAAATTAACCGATGTTTATCGTATCCTATTGATTTTTCAACGGCGCTGGTATGGAATTTTTTGCAGCATTGGGGTAAGGAGGGTGAAAATCGGGGGCGTTGTGGTAAAACAGTGCACCTGAAGTCGAAGACCGAGACGGGGAAAGGACCGAAAGATGGAAAATCAGGTACTGCCGGCCGGCAACAACGCCTGTAAAATGAGATGCCGGGAAATGCTGATCTCGATGCGCAAAATCACCCAGGCGATATCGCAGCACTCCAAGGATTTAAGCCGCCGATATGGCCTGACGGGCCCGCAACTGGCTGTTTTAAGTGAACTGTCCAGCCGGGAGGAGGTCACCGTCACTGAACTGGCCCGGTCCATCAGTGCGAGTCAGGCCACCGTGACCGAAATGCTCAACCGGCTCGAAAAGCGGGGGCTCATCGAGCGTCAGCGCAACAACACAGATCGGAGAAGGGTTACGATTCACCTGACCGATGAATGCCGAAAGATTCTGTCCATGGCCCCGCCGCCGCTTCAGGAAACATTTGTGGAGGGATTTTCCAATCTTCCGGAATGGGAGCAGCTCATGATTTTAAGCGCTTTCAAGCGGGTGGTCGACCTGATGTCGGCCGAAAAGCTCCAAGCCGCGGCGATTCTGTCCACCGATTCGCTGCAGAGTTGAGTGCAACCGCGGATTCCATAAAAAACGCCCCGCCGGATTCCGGCGGGGCGTTGCTTATTTTGGCTCCTCGGGTAGGACTCGAACCTACAACCTAGTGGTTAACAGCCACCCGCTCTGCCTATTGAGCTACCGAGGATCAGGTATGAACAGGGACCACTAATAAAAATCGGGCTTCAAGTCAAGGGAAAAACCGTGAAAATCATCCTTCTCCAACCCCCGGTTCAGGATTTTTACGACACGGATATCCGGCTTCAGCCGCTGGGTCTGTGCATGCTCAAGGCAGTGGTCCGCCGGGCGTTTCCGGATGTTAACACCAAGGTGATGGATTTTCATCACGGGCAAGGAAAGCGCCAAATCCCGCTGCCTGTCGAGTTTTCATACCTGAGGCAATATTACGCCTTTCCCGATTCAGGACCGTTTTCCACGTTTCACCGCTACATGCATTTTGGTGCCTCCTTTAAAGAGATTGCCCGGCAGGTGGCCGCCGAGGCCCCGGACCTGGTCGGGATCTCTTCGCTGTTTTCCCCCTATCACCGGCAAGCGGCCGCCTGTGCACGGGAAATCAAACAGCGGATCGATGCGCCCATCGTCATGGGCGGGCCCCATGTATCTGCATGCCCGAAAGAAGTGCTTTCCGATCCGAATGTGGATTTCATCATCGAAGGGGAGGCGGAAAAGGTGCTTGTCAATCTGGTCGGCGCCCTTCGAGCCGGTGATTCTTATGAAGGCATCGCCGGGATCGGCTTCAAGAAGGGAAAAAACCTGTTCTTGAACCCGCCTGGCAAAAATGACGATTTTCAAAGCCTCCCCTTTGCCGATCTCTCGGATCTGGATCCGCAGCGGTACACTCTCGGCAAACAGCCCCTGTGCTTTATCACCACGACCAGGGGCTGCCCGCATCGGTGTTCGTTTTGCTCGGTGCACCGGACGTTTACCGGAGGGTTTCAAAGACGCGGCCCGGAAGCCGTGTTCCAGGAAATGGAAAAGCGGTTCGAACAAGGATACCGTGTCTTTGATTTTGAAGACGACAATCTCACGTTTCACAAGAAAGACTTCGCCAGGCTTTTACAGCTCATCATCGACAGATGGGCTCCAGGCGAGATCAGACTTCTGGCCATGAACGGCGTTTCAACCATGAGCCTGGACGGGCAGGTGTTGTCTCTCATGCGGCAGGCCGGTTTTTCCGACCTGAATCTGTCGTTGGTAAGTGCGGACAAAGAAAGCCTTGCAGCGGTGAACCGGCCCCACACACCGGAGGAGTTTGAAGCCGTCGTCAAGGAAGCCGACGAGCTCGGATTTCGGATCGTTGCCTACCAGATCATCGGCCTGCCGTTTGAACCGCTGGAGAAAATGATCCAAACCATGGCGACCCTGGCCCGTCTTCCGGTGCTCATCGGTGCATCGATCTTCTACCTGGCCCCCGGCTCTCCGATGGCGCGGGAAGTCGGGGCACCCGGCGAGGTGGACTGTTTCAAGGCCCGCTCCACGGCCATGGCCGTCGAAAGCCCGCATTTCGTCCGGGACGATCTGTATACGCTCTTTATCACCGCAAGGATTCTCAATTTCCTCAAAGGACTGCGCGTCGACAAAACCGGGCTGCCCTTGAAAGAAGCGCTTCAATCTGCTGAAGAAAATAAAAGAGGTGGGGTAGGAGCGGATCTATTGACCCGCCTTCTGAAAGAAGACAAACTTTACGCAGCCACGGCTCAGGGATTGAAGCCTGTTTCCCGTTTTCGAAGCGAGATTTTCTTTCGGATCCTGACGGAAACGAACACGGTGAAAACGATGGACGGGCGTGAAATACTTGTCGGCACTTGGTCTCCGCAACAAAAGCAGTGAACCCTATCGATGGGTTGTCGTCGAAATGAATATGAACAAATCAGGGTTTTCTGCCAAACCGCTTCCCCGCGACTTTTATGCCCGGGACACCAAAACCGTGGCCGTGGAGCTGCTTGGCAAGAACCTGGTTCACCATTGTTCGGAGGGGATGCGCATCGGCCGGATCGTGGAAGTGGAGGCCTATCTCGGCCCCCACGACAAGGCCTCCCATTCTGCCAAGGGGGTGACCCCGAGAACCCGGGTGATGTTCGGCCCGCCCGGCCATGCCTACGTGTACCTGATCTACGGCATTCACCACTGCATGAACGTGGTGACCGAAGCAGAGGGCCATGGGGCTGCCGTGCTTCTGCGGGCCTTGGCGCCGGTTGCCGGCATCGAAGGCAGAACCAGCGGACCCGGGCTGCTGTGCAAGGCCATGGGGGTCGACCGGCGCCGGAACGGGATCGATCTGTGCGGGGATACGCTGTACGTCACCGAAGAAAACGGCGGGACTTTTTCCGTTTCCCGGCGCCCCCGGATCGGGGTCGGTTATGCCGGCA
>CBFCZJ010000044.1:0-16674 GCA_965602445.1 uncultured Desulfobacterales bacterium
CGCTTAGCCGGAAATGCGCCGCAGGCATATTTCCGGCTAGATCATTTTCGGACTGCAGAGTTTTTTCAGGTCCCAGGCCTTGATCTTGAACGATTTGTCATGGACCCCGGGATTGAAGTAGATGTATTCTTTTTTGGTCATCTCCGGATCCATGTAAATCGGCAGCGGGGTTACATGCCCGAAAGGCGGCACGCAGCCCACCTCGCAGCCGACGGCTTCATTGACCGCTTCGGGTTTGGCAAAGGTCACCTTCTTGGTGCCGACCCCTTTGGCCGTCCGCTTCCAGTCGACTTTTTTGTCCCCGGGCAGTACCAGCACGATCATCTCCTTTTCCTTGGTGGTCAACACCAGGGACTTTACCGTTTCGCCTTCGCTCACACCGAGCTTTTCGGCCATGACCGGATTGGTGTAAACCGGCTCGTGTTCGTGAAGCTCGTAGTCGATGTTGTTCTTTTCCAGCATGTCGATGATGTTTTCTTCCAGCGTCATGGTCGACTCCCGTCATTGGTGGATTCGCTGCCGATTTGCGTTGCGTCCGGCCCCGCGGTCAGCTTCGCGTCTCGGCCGGGTTCAGGTCAGGCGCGGATTGCCGCGATCCTGGCGGCTGCCCGCGGCCTACCGATACCTGTTGTCTCCGGGGGTGTCAATAGGAGGGCGCCCCGCGCCGGTGAAACGGCGACGGGGCGGACAGGGGATCAAACCGCTGCGCGATTTTCCCAAAGGCGGCTTTGCCGACGAAACCGAAAGGAAAAACACGAAGTTTCAGTAAATCGAGTATAAACAGCAGATGCCTGCTCGATCCACGTGGACCTGCAGTCGGCCGGCCGCGGCGCCGTCCTGCGGTGGGCTCAGATCTTGACGAATTCGACTCTGCGATTGTTGGCTTTGCCCTCCGGGGTTGTGTTGTCCGCCACGGGGCTGCCCTCCCCAAAGCCTTTTGTCTCGAGACGGGACGAGTCGACGCCGGTTTCAACCAGGGCGTCCTTTACGGCGGCAGCCCGACGTTCGGACAATTTCTGGTTGAAGTCCTTTTCCCCGTCACTGTCGGTGTGACCCTCGACGCTTAACTTGAGCGCTTCGTGGGCCTTCATCATCTTTGCGATCTCATTGATCACGCCCATGGACTCCGGCTTGAGCGTCGCCTCGTTTACATCGAACAAGATGCCGCGGGTGACGAATTTGCCGTCGGTCATGATCCGGTCGTAGAGTTTCTTGCTCCCCTTGGCAATGCGGATGTCTTTGATCAGCGCCTGCTTGCCGCGATGGCATTGACTGCTCTCGATGGTCACCCCTATCGGTTCGGCACGAAGGTTGGGAATGTTCATTACCCGCTGCTCGCCGAAATACACCTTCAAGGCTCTCGTATTGAAAGAAATCGCGATGTGCTCCCAGTAAGGATAATCACTTTTGGAAATATTGGTGCTGCCGAAACCTTCCACACCGACGTTGTCGGCCCGAGTTCTGACATAGGGAATATGCTTTGGCGGCTTTTGGTTGATCGCGTCAAAGAGCCTGACATTGTAAGTGGTACAAAACTCGCTAAAATAGGCATCAAACTCGATGGTAAATTTTTCCGGGAGATAGTCGCCTTTTTGTTTCATCAACGGGACGATGCCGCTTTTTTGATCGGTGGCAAAATTGATGACTTTCTGCCCGTCGTATACCGCAACCTCAACATTGCCCATCTTCAAATCCCATCGGGAGGGAAACTCACCGTTTTCTTCTCCCTGCAAGTCGTCATAGAAAATGATTTCGTCTCCCGGAACGAAATCGTATTTCGACCAGGCCTTCAGCTTTGCCTGCCTCGTCTGCGCTGCAGACCCGTCTTGGGGTCCTGTTTTTTCCGCCGCCGACGGTTTGCCCGGGGCCGAGCTGTCTCCGGCATCCTTGTCCCTTTCCCCGGTAATGGCCTTCTCTGTTTCATCCACCCCTTTATCGATGGAATCGTCGACTTTATGATCCAGTTTCTGCTCGACCTTTTCCTTTACTTTTTTCAGAAAGTCGAATCCTGCAGGGCTGATCGAGGGGGTGAGGAATAAAACCATAATCACACATGGGAAAATGAATTTTTTCATTGCCATCCCTCCTTGGCATGCAAGATGACCCCGGTATGGATGTTGAATCGCTCCTGTAAGGCGGAAAAAGAGCTGAAGGATGAAACAAGGACAGGTGCTTGCTTTTCGAGGAGGGGAGCGACTCTACAGCTCATCTGTTGTCACCATGGATAAGATGCACTGCATATTGCGCCTATTGTAGGATTGCTAAAATTCAAAACGACCATACCAGCGTTTTTTGAGCGCTGTCAATGGCCCGGCGGCCCATCCCCCCGCGCTGCCAGCGGGCCGCCCCGATCGGCACGCACCGATTCTTTCGGCGCCGGATGACGCCGGATCGAACAGACCCCTTCAGACCCTTTCCCGGCTGTCGATAAAAGCGGGCCCCCGGATCGATCCGCCGCGTGCTCGACTGCATTTATCCAACTTTTTAAAACAAAAACATTCGTAATTCATAAAAATATTATAAAAATATTGACAAAAACCTCAAATTTCGGTATTTACGGCCAGCATATGGATTCGGCACCGAATCCGGTCACACAAGGGTCTGCGATGCAGACAGGCTGCCCATGAAGCTCGACGAAAACTCCATCGCCATCATCCGCCACCTGCGCGACGGCAGAAGATCGTTCAAGGCGATCGCAGACGACCTCTCCCTTTCCGAAAACACGGTCCGCCAGCGAGTCAGAAAGCTTGTCGAAGAGGACGTGCTCGAAATTTCCGGCCTCGTGGATCCCGAGGCCATGCCGGATCACACGGTCTGCATGATCGGCGTCAAGCTCGACACCCTGAACCTGGTCGCCAAGGCCGAAGAATTTTCGAAACTCAAGGGCGTCGTTTCCGCCAGCGTGGTGACCGGCCGCTACGATCTGCTGCTGGTCGTGCTGCTCAAAGAGGATTTCAACCTGCTTGATTTCTACACCACCGAAGTCTACCGGCTCAAAGGAATCCGTTCGGTGGAAACCTTCGTCGTATACAAGGGGTACAACCTGAAAGTACCGTATGTCTATTAGCGGCGCCGGGGGGCCAACCCCGAAGATAGATCGATAGCTGCCGGCAAGCCCGCCGACGGCGGCGCACCGGCAATTTTGCCACCCCTGCCATCCAAAGGAGGCCCGGCCGTGTCCAAGCCAACACCGCTTCATCGCTGGCACTTGGCCCACAACGCAAAGATGGCCGATTTCGGCGGCTACGAGATGCCGTTGTGGTATTCGTCCGTCAAGCAGGAACACCTGAGCGTCCTGACCCGCGCAGGGCTGTTCGACACCAGCCATATGGCAGTGGTGCTCGTGAGCGGGCCGGGCGCCGGAGACCTTCTCCAACACTGCTTCACCCAGGATCTGAACGCCTGCCTGGGGCGTTCGAAGAAACCCCTTACGGCGGGCCGCTGTGTTTACGGCGCCTTTCTCACCGAAGATGGCGGGGTCGTCGACGACGCCATCGCCTACCTGCTTCAACAGGACCGGTACATGGTGGTCGTCAATGCCGGCATGGGAGACAAAATCGCCGCCCACATGAACGAGCGCAAGGCAGCGCGCGCTGCTGACATCGACGACCTGACCGACCAGGTGGGCAAAATCGATCTGCAGGGACCGGGATCCGGAAGCATCCTGCACCGCCTTCTGCCCGATGCGGATTCGGTGCTCGCCGACATGCCCTACTTTTCTTTCAAGGGCGGCCTCGATCAGGCGGGTGGCAAGGAAGACCGCCTGCGGCTGGTGGACGGCACCCCGGTCCTGCTGTCGCGGACCGGCTACACCGGCGAGTTCGGCTTCGAGCTCTTCATGGCCGCAGACCGGACGGCCGCGGTCTGGGAAATGCTCCTGGAAGCCGGGGACCGCTATGGGGTGATCCCTTGCGGACTGGCGGCCCGGGATTCGCTTCGGGCCGGCGCGGTGCTTCCCCTTTCCCACCAGGACATCGGCCCCTGGCCGTTTATCCGGCACCCATGGGAGTTCGCCCTGCCTTTTGCCGCCGATCACAGCGGATTTTCCAAGGACTTTGAAGGAAGGCGGGCGCTGGAATCGGCCAACGAGGCCCCCTACACCTACCCCTTTGTCGGAGACGACCTGCGCAAGGTTTCGGCCTCGGAGCCCGCGGTGGTCCTCGACGCCGAAGGAAACGAAATGGGCGTTGTACTGACCTGCGCCACCGATGTCGGCATCGGCTGGAAAGAGGGCCGCATCCTCAGCGTCGCCAGTCCCGATGCACCCGGGGATTTTCATCCCAGGGGGTTGAGCTGCGGCTTTATCAAGGTCGCATCCAAACTGGACCCCGGAGATATCGTCAATCTCCAGGACAGCCGCCGCGTCATCCGGGCGACCATCGCAGCCGATGTCCGCCCGGACAGGACCGCCCGCCGTCCCGTCGAATCGATGATCAAAGAGCAGGAGGAGGTATCGTCATGAAGGAAATCGGTGAACTGGTATTGCCCGGGGACGTCCGCTATACAGAGGACCACGAATGGGCGAAACAAAACGGGCAGACCGTCCGAATCGGCATCTCGGACTATGCCCAGGACCAGCTTGGAGACATCGTGTTCGTCGAGCTGCCTGCGGTCGGGGACGTCTTTGCCAAAGGCGACGAGTTCGGCACCGTGGAGTCGGTCAAAGCGGTCTCCGAGCTGTATATGCCCATCGGCGGGAAAATCGCAGCGGTCAACACTGCCCTGGAAGACGCCCCGGAGAAGGTCAACAATGCCCCTTACACGGACGGCTGGATGATCGAAGTCGAGGCCGAGGGCCCGGGCGAATTCGATGCGTTGATGGACAAGGACGCATACCTCAAGATGCTGAAAGGATCGGCGCCATGAGATATTTACCCCACACCGAGGCGGAAATCGAAGAGATGCTGCAGGCCGTCGGGGCGTCGTCCCTGCGAGACCTGTTTGCCACCATCCCCGAAAACTGCTGCACCCTCACCCATCTCGACCTGCCCGAGCCCCTCACCGAATGGGAGCTGGACCGCCACATGGGCCGGTTGGCCGCATCCATGGCCGTATCTCCGGAATACAAGGTGTTTATGGGCGCCGGAAGCTATGAGCACCACATCCCGGCAGCCGCCTCCTACGTGCTGTCCAGGGGCGAATTCGTCACGGCCTACACGCCGTATCAGCCGGAGGTGAGCCAGGGGACGCTGCAGGCCATCTATGAATACCAGACCCTGGTCACCCGGCTGCTGGGGATGGATGTGGCCAACGCCTCCATGTACGACGGGGCCTCTGCGCTGGCAGAAGCCCTGTTGATGGCCATCCGGATGACCCGTAGAGACAAGGTGGCCGTTTCGGCCGCCGTTCATCCCCTGTACCGGAAGGTGGTGGAAACCTACTTTGCGCCCACCGGCTACAAGGTGATCGAGCTGCCCTTGAAAGAAGACGGCCGCACCGACATGTCCGGAATCGGCGAGGCGGGCGAATTGGCCGCCGTCGCCGTTCAGTCCCCCAATTTTTTCGGCTGCGTGGAAGACCTGAAGGGGGCCGGGGCCAGGGTCCACGCCGATGAAAAGACCCTGTTCATCGTCGGGTTTTCAGAGCCTTTGGCCTACGGCCTGTATAAAAGCCCGGGCAGCCAGGGGGCCGACATCGCCTGCGGAGAGGGCCAGAGCCTCGGCATTCCCCGCTCCTACGGCGGCCCGGGGCTGGGCATGTTCGCCGCCAAGCAAAAGTGCCTGCGACAGATGCCCGGAAGACTCATCGGCAAGACCACGGACGTAGACGGCCGGCGCGGGTTCGTGCTGACCCTGGCCACGCGCGAGCAGCACATCCGCCGGGAGAAGGCCACCTCCAACATCTGCTCCAACCAGGGCCTTTGCGCCACTTCGGCCGCGGTCTACATGGCCGCCCTGGGCGGCACCGGCATCCGGCAGCTGGCCCGGCTCAACTACGACAAGAGCGAATACCTGAAACGATCACTGGCCGGGGCCGGGGTATCCATTCCCTTTTCCGCCCCCACGTTCAACGAATTTGTCGCCGACTTCGGCGACGGGTTCGAAGAGACCTGGAAGGGCCTGCTGGAGAAAAAAATCGTCGCCGGCCTTCCCCTGGCCCGCTTCTTCCCGGATATGAAGGGACGGTATCTGCTCTGTGCCACCGAAACTCACGCCAAGGAAGACCTCGACGCCCTGGTAAAGGAGGTGTCCCCATGAACGAGACCGTCGGCACCAACGGACTGATCTTCAACGAGCCGCTTCTGTGGGAAAAGGGCGTCTCCGGCCGTACCGGGTTTTCCATGCCCCGCCGGGACGTGGACAATGCCCCGATCGACGAAAATTTAGCCGGAGAAGGCCCGGACTTCCCGGATCTGAGCGAAGTCGACCTGGTCCGGCACTACGTCCGCCTCTCCCAGTGGAATTTTTCCGTGGACAACGGCATGTACCCGCTCGGTTCGTGTACGATGAAGTACAACCCCAAGACCAATGAACGGCAAGCGGCCCTGCCCGGCATCGCCGGCGCCCATCCGCTGCTGCCCGAATCCCTGAGCCAGGGGATGCTTCAGCTCATGCACGAGCTTTCAGATGACCTTTGCCGCATCACCGGCCTGGACGCCGTCAGCCTTCAGCCCGCGGCCGGGGCCCACGGCGAGCTGACCGGCATGCTGATCATCTACGCCTACCATGCGGCCAAGGGGGAAAAGCGCTCCAAGATCCTGATCCCCGACACGGCTCACGGCACCAATCCGGCCAGCGCCTCGCTGTGCGGCTTTGCCTCGATTCCCCTGGCGTCCAACGAAAAAGGGATGCTCGACCCGGCCGCCGTGGCCGAGCTGATGGACGAAGACACCGCCGGCATCATGGTGACCAACCCCAACACCCTCGGGTTGTTCGAAGAGAACATCACCGAGGTGGCAAAAATCGTCCACGACAAGGGCGGGCTGGTCTACTGCGACGGGGCGAACATGAACGCGCTGATGGGCGTGGTCAACATGAAAGACAGCGGCGTGGACGTGCTTCATTTGAACCTGCACAAGACCTTTTCCACCCCCCACGGCGGCGGCGGGCCGGGCGCAGGACCGGTCTGCGTGACAAAGGCACTGGAGCCTTTTCTGCCCGTGCCCCGGGTGACGCAGGAAAACGGCCGATATGCGTTTTCCTGGGATCATCCCCAGTCGGTGGGAAAGCTGCATGCCTTCTGGGGCAACTTCGGCATCCTGGTCCGGGCCTACAGCTACATCCGGAGCATGGGTGGAGACAACCTCAAAAAAGCCTCTCAGCTTGCCGTGCTCAACGCCAACTACATCAAAGAGCGGCTCAAAGACACCTATCACCTGCCCTACGACCGACCGTGCATGCACGAGTGCGTGTTTACCGACAAGCGCCAGCAGGCCCACAAGGTGTCGACCCTGGACATCGCCAAGCGACTCATGGAATACGGGTTTCATCCCCCCACGGTCTATTTTCCGCTGGTGGTCTCCGGCGCTTTGATGATCGAGCCGACCGAGACCGAGTGCAAGGCGGACCTGGACCGGTTTATCGAGGCGATGAAGGCGATCGACGCCGAGGCAAAGGAGAATCCGGACCTTTTGCACGACGCGCCGAAAATCCCCAAGGTCCGGCGCCTGGATGAAGTGGCCGCGGCAAGAAAGCCCTGTCTGAGGGACTAGGCGCTGCGCGCCGCTGGGAAGCTGGGAGGCTGGAAGGCAGCAGCCTGCAAAGAATCGGCAGCAAGCGAAAAAGGGCCGGTTTGCCGCCTGCCTGCGGCCTCCGTTATCCTCTTGTGGTTTGTTTAGCTTCTTAGCTTCTTAGCTTCCCAGCCTTCCAGCTTTCCAGCCTTCCAGCTTCCCAGCCAGAAAACCAAAGGGGGCGCAGCATTCGCGGCAGCCCCCTTTCTTGCAACCGAAGAGCGTATTTACTGCTGTTTTTTAAGCTCCTCGATGACAGCCGGGATCACTTCGTGGAGGTCTCCGACCACGCCCCAGTCGGCCTTGGCAAAAAACGGCGCCTCCGGGTCCTTGTTGATCACCATGATGTGCTTGGCCCCCTTGCAGCCGACCATATGCTGAATGGCGCCGCTGATGCCGCAGGCAATGTACAGACTCGGGGCAATCCGGTTTCCGGTCAGGCCGATCTGGTCTGCGTGGGGCCGCCAGCCGTTGTTCGTGGCGATACGGGAGCCGCCCACGGCCCCGCCCAGCAGTTCGGCCAGCTGTTCGAGCACCGCGTAGCCTTCGGCGCTTCCCACCCCCCGTCCGCCGCCGATCACCACCGGGGCGGTCTTGAGGGTGATGCCTTCCACCACCTCTTTTTCCAGACCCGAGACCCGGACCCGAAGGTCCTGTTCTTCCAGCGAAGGCGTGAAGACCTCTGTTTCGGGCTCCGCCGGCACCGGGACCTCTTCGGCGGCCACCACGTGAAGCCCCACGGTCATCAGCTTCGGCACCTTTTCGAGCCGGGCTTCTTCCAGCAGACTGCTGCCCCACCGCAGGCGGGTGATCTCGAACGGGTCGAGCCCGCGGACCGCAGCGCAGTTGGAGGCCATGGGAAGGTCTGCCATGGCCGCGGCATGGGCAAGGATCTCGTTTCCCCGGTCGGTGCTGGCCGCCAGCACCGCGGCCGGCTTTTTTGCCTCGATCAACTGGACCACGGCCCGGGCAATCGCTTCCGGGGCGTAGGCATCGAGCGCTTCGTGGCTCAACCGGATCACGGAGGCGGCACCGAACGCACCCGCCTCCCGGGCCAGCTCCGCATCGGCCGCTTCGAAGGTCACGGCGGTCAGCGGGACGTCGAACCGACCGGCCAGGTCCCGGGCGAATGTGAGCATCTGCTGGGAGGCTTCGGCCAGTTTTCCTTGATCGGTTTCGATGACGGCAAGAATCATGGCTAAATCACCTCCAGGGATCTGAGCACCTCGACGATCTTCGGGGCTGCTGTGGGTCCTTCGCCAAGGATTTCGGCTTCTTTTTTGATCTCCGGCGGAAGCCGCAGCTCCTGCATCTGAAGATCGGCCCCGGTTCGCTGGGGAGTTTGTCGGTCCAACGGCTTTTTCTTGGCTTTCATGGTGCCCCGAAGGCTCGGATATCGGGGCAGGTTGACGCCCTCTTTGACCGTCACCACGGCCGGAAGCGCGACTTCGTATACCTCCCAGCCCTCATCGACCTCCCGCTTGGCGACGGCCTTTCCGTTCTCGATGTGGAGGGACTTGACGCCCGTCACACAGGGCAGATTCAAGGCGTGCGCCACCCGGACGCCCACCTGGAAGTCGCCGGTGTCGGCCGACTCGTTGCCGAACAGGAATAGATCGTAGGCGGTTTCCTCGTTGCCGATGGCGTCCACGATCGCCCGGGCGGTCTCGCCCGGATCCCATTCCTTGCCGTCGGTCTGGAGCAGAAGGCTCCGGTCGATGCCCCGGGCAAGGGAATCCCGAAGCTGTTCTTCAGCCTTGTCGGGCCCCAGGGTCAACACCGTGGCGCTGCCGCCGGCGGCCTCCACCTGGCGGACGGCCTCTTCCACGGCGCATTCTTCATGCGGGCTGATGGTAAAGCCGAGGTTTTTGGTCGAGATCGCCTGCCGGTCTTCGGTCAGATCGAACTTGGCACCAATGTCGGCCACCCGTTTGATGCAAACCAGTATGTTCATCGGTTTCCTCCAGTCACTCAACCTTTCATCCGGCCGTTCTCCGGATCGAACAGCGGCGTGGAGCCGACGGCCGCCACGGTCACCGGGTAGCTTTCAGCAAAGTACTCCACCTGCAGCTTCGTTCCGACCTGGGCTTGCTCCTGCGGCAGATAGGCCATCAGGAGAAATTGGCCCAGGGAGGGGGCGGCGCCGGTGCTGGTGACATAGGAGCGCCGGCCCTTTCCATCGATGATCGGGGCGCCGTCGGCGGTCAGCACCGGCACGTGGCCGGTCATGTAACGCTTTTCCCCGGTGGAGGCGGTGTGGTCGTCCACGCTCAGGGTGCACAGCACAGCGGCCGGCTCCTCTTCCCGCGCCTTCAGGTAGGCCTCTTTTCCGATGAAATCCTGGGCCTTGACCTTCGGCTTGGCCATGGCCGCCTCCACCGGGTTGTACTCGGTGTCCATGTCGCTGCCGTAGAGGCGGTAGCTTTTCTCCATCCGGGCGGTGGTGCCGTAGACGCCGATACCGGCCGGCACCACGCCGAATTGCTGGCCGGCCTCCCACAGGAGATCCCACAAACGCTGCCCCTGCTCGAAGGGGGCGTAGATCTCCCAGCCGAGCTCTCCCACATAGGAGATGCGAAGCGCCCAAACCTCGATTTCGTTGATCCGCAGGCGCTTGGCCGAGGCAAAGGGAAAACCCGTATCGGACACATCGTCGTCGGTGACCTTCGCTAGCAGATCCCGCGCCGAAGGCCCCCACAGTCCCAGGGTGCACAGCGCCGAAGTCTGATCGCACAGCTGCACCGAACCGTCTTGCGGGAGATTGTCGCAAAACCACTTCTTGTCGACGCCCCCGTGGCCGCCTCCGGTGGTGACCCGGAACCGCTCCCCCGCCATGCGTGCGATCATCAGGTCCGAACGGATGCCGCCTTTGGGATTGAGCAAGAGGGTATAGACCGCCTTTCCGGCCGGCACGTCCATCTGGGAGACGGCCATGTGTTGGACGTAGTCGAGCGCACCCGGGCCGGAAATGTCGAAGATGGCAAGGGCACTCAGGTCGATCATGGCCACCCGGTCGCGCATGGCCAGATGCTCTGCATTGATGATGGGAGACCACCACCGGGCGTCCCACTCGTTGGGTCGGTCGTTGATCCGGTCTTGGTATTCTTCCAGCAGCTTTTTGTTGGATTCGTACCATTGGGGACGCTCCCATCCGGCAGTTTCAAAATAGACCGCCCCCAGCTGCTGGGTGCGGGCATGGAAGGGGCTGAGCCGGACGTTTCTCGACGAAAGCCACTGTTCGCCGGGATGGACGATGCCGTAGGTCTTGTTGAATCCCTCCGAGGCCCGCGCCCACACGTGGCTCTTGGTGCGGGCGTAAGGATAGAAGCGGGCGATGTCGACTTCGTTGGGGTCGATCTCCGACACGCCGTCGGTCATCCACTCGGCCACCATCCGGCCGATGCCCGGGCCTTCCTTGATCCAGACCGCCGCCACCGACCAGAGCCCCTTGACCTCGGGACACTCGCCGACCACCGGACCCGCGTCGGGAGTCAGGGAGATGAGCCCGTTGATGGCGTACTGGATCTCCACCGAATCGTGGTCGAGCATCTCCGGTAGCAGCTCCAGGGCATCTTCCAGCTGCGGATCGAAATCTTCGCTGGTAAACGGCATTTCCGTCGGGGAAAGCTTGGCTTCGTCGATGGAAGGGATCTCATTGGGGTCGTAGAGAATCGGGCGATGGGCATAGGAACCGATTTCCAGGTTGGCCGCCGCCTGACGCTCGTACATCAGGGTGCTCATGTCCCGGAGGATCGGATATTCGATTTCGCCCTTGGCTTCGGCGAACTGGGGCACCGGCCCGGCGTCGATCATCTGGTGGGCCACTGGCGCCAGGGGGATGGAGGCCCCGGCCATTTCGGCAATCCGCGGGCTCCAGACCCCGCAGCAGACGATGACATATTCGATGCCGATCTCCCCGCGGCTCGTTTTCACCGATTGGACCCGGCCGTCTTCCACTTCGATATCGAGGACCTCGGTATTGGCAAAGACCTCCAGGGCTCCCATCTCCTGGGCCTTTTCCCGCATGATCGTTCCGGCCCGCAGGGAGTCGACGACGCTCACCGACGGGGTGTAAAAGCCGCCGAGGATCTTTTCCTTGTCGACCCAGGGAAACAGCTTCAACACGCCGTCGGCATCGAGCAGCTCCGCCTCGATGCCCCAGCACTTGGCCGAAGCGACGCGGCGCTTGAGTTCCTCCATCCGCTCTTCGGTCTGGGCCAGTTCGATGCCGCCGCACTCCCGGTTCACCTCCATTGCCTTGTACTGTTCCTGGCTGTCCAGGGTGACCTGGGTCATCGCCCGTCCGTGGTCCACGGGAAAGATGAAGTTGGATGCATGGCCGGTGGAACCGCCCGGATTGGGCAGCGGCCCCTTGTCGACCATCACCATGTCCTTCCATCCTTTTTTTGCCAGATGGTAGGCAACCGAATTGCCCACGATGCCGGCCCCGATGATGATCACCTTCGCCTGATCCGGAAATTTACGCATGATGATGCTCCCTTCCTGTCCAAACATGGATTGATAGGTTTTGCTGTATTTTGCAGGCTACCAGGAAAACCGGCTGCGGATATACTCGATGAACCGTTTCTGGTGATTTTCCAGCAGGCGGCCGCAGGTTTCTTCGTCCCGCTGCTCCAACGCGGCGGCAAGATCCTCGAATTCGGCGTGCAGCCCGCTCCAGTATTCGTCCTCGGCGGGGGAAAACTTCCAGATGCGCACCGCCTGGTCCCGGAGCATTCCGAGCATCCGCACCAGCAACTCGTTTTTTGTCGACCGGTTGATCCGGTCGTGGAGCTCCGAGTCCAGGCGCATGAGGGTCTTGGCACTCTTCTCCTTTTTCATCCGCTCAATGAGCGCCCGCACCTGCTTGAGTTCTTCGGCAGTGATCCGGGCGGCGGCAAGCTGCCCGGTGAGCCGGATCAGAAAAGAGCGGATTTCGAACACGTCCCGCAGCTGTTGAAAGCTGATTTCGGTGACAAAGGTCCCCTGGTTGGGGACGATTCGGACCAGGCCTTCGGTTTCGAGGCGGATCAGCGCCTCTCGAACCGGCGTCCGGCTGACCCCGAACTCCCGGATGAGATCTTTTTCGCGCAGCACCTGTCCGGGCTCGTACTCTAAAAGAACGATCCGTTTTTTCAGGGCGTCAAAAATACCGTTGTCTGGCATATTCATCCGATATATAGGAATTAAAATTCTTCTTGATCAGTGTTATTAAAAGGGTGTATGGGTATTGTCAAGCCAAAAAACAAATTTTTGGGGATGATTGTAAATCGGATACCGGCGACAGCCCGCATGATGGACTGCCGCCGGGGCGGGAGGCATTCATGGTCAGCCGAGAAATCCTCTGGAATATTTCAACGGCCGGAGAAATCGTCTTTTACCTGATGGCCGCGGCCGCGCTGGGCTCGTTCGGCTACGGGATCTACCTGCAGGTCCGCCGCATCGTAAGCGGCAAAAAAGTTTCCCTTTCCGGGGCCGACATGGTTCTCCGGCTCAAGCGGGCCCTGACCGATATGGCAACCAACCGCACCATTTTTATGCGCCATCGGCTTGCGGGGGTCATGCACCTTTCGATCATGTGGGCAATGGTCGTCCTGTTTGTGGGCACCGTCATCGTGGCCGTGGAATACGACCTGTTTCAAAAAATGCTGAATATGGATCACGGCATCTGGTTCGGTCCGTTTTTCCTCGGCACGGAACTGCTTTTGGACCTGTTCGGGGCGTTTCTGGTGCTGGGGCTGGTCGTGGCCCTGGTTCGGCGCTACCTTTTTGTCCGGCCCCAGCTCAAGCGCCGGCCATCGGATCTGGTCCTGCCGGTCTGGCTCCTGCTGATCGCCGTCACCGGCTTTGCCGTAGAAGGCCTCCGCCTGGCCGCCACCTCCGGTCAGCTCTCATACAGCCCCGGGTGGTCGCCGGTGGGCGCCGGCGCGGCCGGGATCTGGGCCGGCGCAGACATGGCGGTCCTCCAAGACTGGCACCTCGGTTTGTGGTGGGTGCACGGCGTCCTCGCTCTTTCGGCGATCGCCTACCTTCCTTTTTCCGGGAAACCGATGCACCTGCTGACGGCAGCGGTCAACCTCTTCTTCAAGGATCTTCGGCCCCAGGGCCGGCTGTTTCCCCTGGACGTGGAAGGGGCCTTTGAACGCGATGAAATTCTGGGGGCGGAAAAAACGGCCGACCTGTCCCGCAAGGACCTGCTGGACGCAGCCAGCTGCACCGAATGCGGCAGATGCGAGATCAACTGCCCGGCCGCCATCGCCGGAAAGGTGCTCTCCCCCCGGGAAATCATTGTCGGACTCCGCCGGCAGGTCGTCGAAGAGCGCCCCCCCTTTTCCGCCCCGGCGAAACCGAAAAAGATCCTGGAATCGTACATTCGCCCCGAGGCCGTGGAGGCCTGCACCACCTGCATGGCGTGCGTGGAGGCCTGCCCGGTCTTCATCGACCCGCTGAGCAAGATTTTAGAGCTTCGCCGCTGCCGGGTCATGATCGATGACGAATATCCCGAAACGTTTGCCGAGGTCTTTGCCGGCACGGAAAAGCGCGGCAATCCATGGAACGAGCACCCCACCGCCCGGATGGAATGGGCCAAGGGGTTGGCGGTGAAGACCATGGCCGAGGCGGCACAATCCGGCGAAAACGTCGAAACCCTGCTTTGGGTGGGCTGCTCGGCCGCCTTCGATCCCCGCAACCAGAAAATCGCCCGGAGCCTGGCGGCCATCCTCAATGCCGCCGGGGTTTCCTTCGCCGTTCTCGGCGAAGAAGAGCGCTGCACGGGCGATCCGGTCCGGCGTATGGGACACGAATACCTGTTCCAGATGCAGGCCGAAGCCAATGTGGAGCTGCTGGCCGAATACGGCGTGGAAAAGATCCTGACCCTCTGTCCCCACTGCTACAATACCTTTAAAAAGGACTACCCGGCCTTCGGAGGCAATTACCAGGTCGTTCATCACAGTGAGCTGCTCTGGCAACTGATCTCAGAGGGCCGAATCGAGCTAAGCCGGGCGGTGAAAGCAACGGCGGTCTACCATGATTCCTGTTACCTGGGACGTCACAACCGGATCTTCGACGCCCCGCGGCAGGTGCTGGCCGGCATCCCGGGTCTGAACATCGTGGAGATGGACCGGAGCCGGGAATACGGCATGTGCTGCGGGGCCGGGGGCGGGCTGACCTGGATCGAAGAAGAAGCCGGCCACCGGGTCAACGACCGGCGGGTGGCCCAGGCCGCCGAATCCTTTAAGGCCGGAGGCGGCGGGCCTTCGATGATTGCCACCGCCTGCCCCTTTTGCATGACCATGCTCGAAGACGGCCTTGCCGCCGGCGACACCGGCATCGAAGACCGGGACATCGCCGAAATTGTCGCCGACGCCATGGGGCTGGATCGCTAAGTACATGCAGGCGCAATTATGGTAACGATTGTTTCGCCGCAGAGACGCTGAGGCCGCTGAGGATGCGCAGAGCAGATGGTGAGGCTCTTCTCTGCGCACTGCGCGTCTCGGCGGTGAGCATTCGTTGATCTGAAACACCTCGCTGAAATTATGCCATCGGGCACTAAGGAGAAGAAGCGATGCCGGACCGAGTTCGCGTAAAAGCCAAACCGAGACTGAAAGCCTTCCGACGCAAAGAGGTCGAACAGGTTCACGAGGCGACTTTAGAGGTGCTCGAAAAGACCGGGGTGAAGGTCACCCATCCCCGGGTTCTTTCCCTGCTGGCCGATGCCGGTGCAAAAATTGACGGAAGCCGCGTGCGCATCTCCTCTGAACTGGTCGAAACCGCCTTGAAAAACGCCCCTTCCCACATCGCCCTTTCCCGGCGGGGAGGGCTTCGCTCGGTCATGCTCCGGGGCAACAAGAGCTGGATGGGGCCCAGCCTCGACTGCCTGGACTACCTCGTGCCGCTGACCGCCGAACGAAGGCGCTTCACCCTCGAAGACTGCCGGACCACCGCCGCCTTGCTCGACGCCCTGCCCAACTATTCCTGGGGCATGACCTTCGGGTTGGCAGACGACGTCGCCCCCGAGCTCGCCGACCGGCTCGTGCTCAAAGAGGCCATGGTTCACTGCGAAAAACCGATGGTTTTCTGCTGCAAGGACACCAACAGTCTTAAAGACATCTACGAGATGGCGGTTCTTATCGCCGGCTCGAAGAAAAAGTTCATCAAGGCCCCCAACATCGTGATGCTGGCCGATCCCATCTCGCCGCTGGTCCACTCCGACGAAGTGCTCGACAAGGTGATCTTCTGCGCCGAAAACTGGATCCCTCAAATCTATTTCGGGGCGCCCCAGGCCGGAAGCACGGGGCCGGCCACCTTTGCCGGAACCGTCGTCCAGGGAAGCGCAGAATCCCTCAGCGGCCTGGTGATCTCCCAGCTGATCCGGCCCGGGGCGCCGTTTATCTTCGGTGCGCTTGCCACCGTCATGGATATGCGCACCATGGTCTTCTCCTACGGGGCGCCGGAAATGAGCCTGATGTCCACGGCCATGGCCCAGATGGCCCAACACTACCGGCTTCCGTCCTTTGGCACCGCCGGCTGTTCGGATGCCAAGCTGCCGGATGCCCAGGCCGCGGCCGAAGCGACCTTTTCCTGTCATTCCTCTATTTTCAGCGGGGCCAACCTGGTTCACGACTGCGGCCTGCTCGACCACGGCTCCATGGTGTCCCCCAGCTGCATGGTGCTGGTCCACGAGATCATCTCCATGATCAACCAGTATGTGCGCGGGATCCGGGTCGACGAAGACTCCCTGGCCGTGGACGTCATCAACCGGATCGGACCCGGCGGTCATTTCCTGGCAGACGACCACACCTTCGAACATTTTACCGATGTGTGGTATTCAAACCTGTTCGAACGCTCCAACTACCAGCAGTGGCTCAAAGAGGGGGGCCGCCGCTTCGACGAGCGCCTCCGGCAGCTCACATTGGAGACCCTGGAGCATCAACCGGCGCCGCTGCCCGAAAAGATCACAGCGGAATTGGACCGGATGGCGGCCCTCTGGCGATAAAATCGCCCCG
>CBFCZJ010000045.1:0-16597 GCA_965602445.1 uncultured Desulfobacterales bacterium
GCAGCGAGCAGGTGGCGGTCCAGGTCCCGGAAATGGAGCTTTTGTTTGCGATCCCGGAAGACATCCGAAGCGCCCTGGGGTTTTACATTTGACGGCTTGTCATTGCCCGTGCCCGGTGTGTAAGGTACCCATGATCAGAACGTTTCAGAAAATTTTGACCTGCAACTGGAACCCCGAGACATGAAGCCCGAAGCGCCGCCTCTCACCCAAGCCCTTGCTGCGGGCTACGAGCGGATGTCCGCATGGGCCGATCTTCTCGACCAGATCAACGTCTTTCCGGTCGCCGACGAAGACACGGGCAGGAACCTTCGCATCAGCCTGGCGCCGCTGCGGCAGAACACGGGAAATCGGCGAGGCATCGCCGATCGGCTGCTTGCGGCGGCCACCGGCAATTCCGGAAACATCGCCGCCGGTTTTTTTTCGGGATTTCTGGCGGCCGGCCCGGAAGCCGGATTTGCGGAGGCGGCCCGCTGCGGCAGGGACCGGGCCTGGAACGCCGTGGCCGACCCGCGGCCCGGAACCATGCTCTCGGTGTTCGACGCCCTTGCCGAAACCGAAACAACGGCGCCGGAGGCCTTGATCGCCAACATGAAACATGCGGTCGGTGCTACCGCCGAAACGCTTCCGGCCATGCGCCGGGCCTGTGTGGTGGACGCCGGCGCCTTGGGCATCTACCTTTTTTTCGAAGCCTTTTTGGCCCAAACCGTCGGCGCATCGATCCGCCTTCGCCCGGTCACCGAAACGTTTTCCGGCCGCTTGACGGTGGCCGACGGCTTTTTTTCCGATCCGACGCCCCGATACTGCGTCGACACGGTGATCAGGACCGACGGCGCGCCATCCGACCCCATCGGCGCCTTTTCCGATCTGGGCAAGAGCCTTGTCGTGCTCCCCGGCACCGGGGAGGTCAAAATCCACCTTCACACCGACCGGCGCCGGCAGGTGCGAAAGCGCCTGGAATCCATGGGAAGCGTTATTTTTTGGTCGGAAGAGGAAATTGCCGGCGGCCTGCAAAAGGCCGGACAGCGCCCGTCGTCTGCTTCCGTCCACGTCATGACCGACGCCGCCGGCTCGATCAGCCGAACCGAGGCAAAGCGTCTGGGCATGACCCTGCTCGACAGCTATCTCGTATTTGACGACCGCACGGCGCCGGAAACCCTGGTGGCGCCGGAAACCCTCTACCAGTCGATGCGAAAAGGCCGGAGGGTCACCACGGCCCAGGCATCGATATTTGAGCGTCACCAATGCTACCAGAGCGCCTTGAGCCGACATGACCGGGTGCTCTATCTTTGCGTCGGTTCGGTCTACACCGGCAATTTTCAGGCCGCATCGCAGTGGAAGCGGGCAAACGACGCCGAAGACCGCTTCACCGTGGTCGACTCCGGCGCGGCCTCCGGCCGTCTGGCCGTGGCGGCAATGGCTGCGGCCCGCGTGGCTGCAGAAGCGAATGAACCCCGGGCCGTCGTCGAATTCGCGCGCCGGGCCGCAGAACAAAGCAGGGAATATCTTTTCCTCGACCGGCTCAAGTATCTTGCCGCCGGCGGGCGGCTCTCCAAGACCAAAGGGTTTTTCGGCGATCTGCTCGGGAAAAAGCCGGTGATTACCCCGACCGCAGAAGGCGCGGTCAAGGCCGGCATCGTTTCCGACGCAAAAGACCAGTTTGCTTTTGCCCTCGACCGGCTCGAGGATGAACTCGGCCGCGATGCACCGGGGATGATTCTGCTTCAGCACTCCGACAACGAGCGTTGGGTTTCCGAGGAAGTAAAACCGGCCCTCGCGTCCATTTTTGATCGGGCAAAGATCCAATTGGCGCCCCTTTCCCTGACTTCAGGGGCGCACATGGGGCCGGGCACATGGGGAGTGGCGTTTTTGCGCGAAGCGGCTGTCCTTGGGCCAAACCGACCCGGAGGGGCGTCTTGACCCCCTCGTCGCCGGCCCCCCGCAGCGGATCGGACCGGTTTTACGTGGTCATTCCCGTCTTCAACCACGGCAAAACGGCGGCGGACGTGGCTAAAAAGGCCGTGTCTCTGGGATTTCCGGTGATTGCCGTAGACGACGGCTCCACCGACGCGGTGTTTCCCCGCCTTGCGCAGGTAAGGGGCCTGACGGTGCTTCGTCATCGAACCAATCGGGGAAAAGGGGCGGCCCTGCTCACCGGCATGCGGGCGGCGCACGCTCAAGGGGCCGACTGGGCGATCACCGTCGATGCCGACGGCCAGCACGACCCGGTCGAGGCGCGGGCACTGATGGACGCCCTTCCCAAAGGCGAAAGACCCCTGGTGGTCGGCTGCCGGCAGGGAATGCTGGCCTCCTTCGCCCCCTGGACGAGCCGATTCGGCCGAAAATTTTCCAATTTCTGGGTCAGGATCTCCGGCGGCCCGAAGATGGCCGACTCCCAGAGCGGTTTTCGGATCTACCCCCTTCCGGAAGTCTTGGATCTTCCCATCAAGGCCAGGCGGTTTCAGTTCGAGATCGAGGTCCTGGTCAAGGCCCGCTGGCAGGGGCTGCCGGTGGTCGAGCACCCGGTGGGGGTCGACTACCGCCCCGGCGGCGCAAGGATCTCCCACTTTCATCCGTTTTATGATTTTCTTCGCAATTTCGGGTTGTTTTCCCGGCTGATCACCACCCGCGTGGTGGTTCATCCCCTTATCGGAAGGAACCGGTCGTGAAGGGCGCCTTTTACCGGAAGCTGATCGGATTGTCCCGGCGCTGGGGGCCGTGGGCGTTTGAGCTGGGCGCCCGGGGAATTGCCGCCGGCTATTTCGGGCTGTTTCCGTCCCGGGTGGCGGCCAGCGTCCGGTTTTACCGCGCCGCATTTGCCGACCGCGGCAGCCTGTTTCACATCCGGACGGCCTGGCGCCAGTTCCAGAACTTTACCACCGTCTATCTGGACCGGTTTCTGCTGCAGGAGACCGGCGACATCCGTTACAGCTTTTCGGGGTGGGAGCTGCTCGAACAGGCGGCGGACCAGGGCAGCGGAGGCATTTTGCTCATGTCCCACCAGGGAAACTGGGAGGTGGCCGCCGCCCTGATGATGCAGCGCCGGCCGGACTTGAAGATCCTGCTTTACATGGGCATGGACGAAAAAGAGACGATCGAAAAAATTCACCGGAAGGATGCGGCCGGCACCGGCGTCCGGGTCCTGGCGGTGGGAAAAGACGGCGGATCCCCCTTCGACATCATCGAAGGCATCCGCTTTATCCGGGAAGGCGGGCTGGTCGCGTTGACCGGAGACCGCCTCTGGCGATCCGATCAGCGGGCGGTTTCGGCCTCCTTTTTCGGCCACCGCGTCCGTCTGCCCGAAGCGCCCTACCTGTTCGCCCTTTTGGCCGAAGCGCCCCTGTTTGTTTTTTTTTCCCACCGCTCGGGCCCCCGCCGATACCATTTCCGGATTGCCGACGCCGTCGATCTTCCGCCCGCATCCAAGCGCCGGCGTCCTGCAGTCATCCGCGCCGCAGCCCAGCGGTACGCCGATCTACTGGCCGAAGAGGTTCGCCGGCATCCGAGTCAGTGGTATCAATTCGGCCCTTTTCTCGGACCGGGCCTTAAACGGTCCGACAGCCTTTGATCTTGGCGTCGTTTTATAGTATGAGCGGACTTTATTCGTCGACACAGGAGGCGGCCCCGGCTGCCTGAACCGGTTTTGCAAGGGGAACCATTCATTGATGACACGGGAAGAGCTGGAAAAAGCCATTTTGGCCATCTTCCGGGAGCGGTTCGAGATCGAAGACCCGGGACTGGACGAAAACCTCCGGGAGGAGCACGAGTTCGACAGCATCGACGCCATCGAGCTGCTGCGGGAAATCGAACTGCTGCGGGGAGCGGAGCTGAGCCGGGCCGAGAAGAAAAAGGCCATGGAGATTCGGACCATCAACCAGATCCTCGACTACGTGATGGCCCTTGAAAAAGGAACGGTGCAATGACGCCGCGGCGCGTGGTGATCACCGGCTGCTCGGCCATCACGCCCATCGGATGCAGCCGGGAAAACATCCTGACCCACCTGATTAAGGGCATCTCCGGGGTAAAGCCGCTGCGCTCAGACGGCCTGCTGACCGATCATATCCAGTCCGGCGTATTCGGCGCCGTCGACGAGCCCATCGAGTACGACTTTTCCCGCAGCCACCGAAAAACCATGGGTCCGGTCTCCTATTATGCCTGCCAGGTGGCCAAGGAGGCGCTTGCAGCAGCGGGCCTGACCGAGACGTTCATCACCTCGGGAAGACTCGGCGTGGCCTTCGGTTCCACCCACGGCAGCCCCACGGTGCAGCGGGAGATCTATCGCACCTTTTTCGGCGAAAACGCCAAAAACTACTCCTCCATCGGCGCGGTGGACTATCTCAAATCGATGGTTCACACCACGGCGGTCAACATCACCAAGATGTTCGGCATCACCGGCCGGGTCCTGTCCTCGTGCACCGCCTGCACCACCAGCAGCCAGTCCATCGGCTTCGGATACGAAATGGTCAAGTTCGGCATACAGGATGCCATGCTCTGCGGCGGTGCCGACGAGTACGACACCACCACCGTCGCCGTCTTTGACAACCTGCTTGCCTGCTCGGTCGATTTCAACGACACCCCCCACCGGACCCCCCGGCCCTTCGACCGCCTGAGGGACGGGCTGGTGGTGGGAGAAGGCGCGGGCGCCCTCCTGTTGGAGGAATACGGCCGGGCCAAAAAAAGGGGGGCGCCGATATTGGGAGAAGTGATCGGCTTTTCCTGCAACAACAACGGCGGGGACCTGATCCTTCCCAACATCGAAGGGATTACCGAAACGATCCGGCTGGGGCTCAAAGACGCCCGGATCGGTCCTGCGGACGTCGATCTGATCAGCGCCCACGCCACGGCCACCAAGATGGGAGACGTGATCGAAGCAAAGGCGATCGGATCGATCTACGGAGATTTGCCGAGAGTCACGGCTCTCAAGAGCTACATGGGCCACACCATGGGCTCCTGCGGCGCCATCGAGTCGATCATCACCCTGTACATGATGCAAGAAGGGCTGGCCGTCCCGACCCTGAATCTGGATGAAGTCGATCCGCGCTGCAGCATGATCCGCCATGTACGCACCCAGGAGCAGACGAAGCTCCGCACCGCAGCGGTGCAGAATTTTGCCTTCGGCGGGGTCAACACCTGCCTGCTCTTTCGACGCTTTGAGGGATGATCCGGACCCATGACCGGCACCGACCGATTCCGGCGGCAATCGATGGCCGGTCCCGTGCGCGACGTTTGGATCACCGTCCTGTTATGGTCGTATTTCACGGCCGGCTTCGTGGTCCTGTTCCTCCCCTTCTATTTGATGGCCCTGATTCTGGAATCCAACCGGGAAAAGGCGTTCCAACGGCTCAACTGCAGTTTCTACCAGGGGTTTTTCTATATGGTGCGCCGGTTGATCCCAACCTGCCGCTGGCGGATCGATCCGGCGATTGCCCGGATTTCAGGTTCGGTGGTGGTGTGCAACCACGTTTCCTACCTCGATCCGATTCTGTTGATCTCGCTTTTTGCGCGGCACCGGACCGTGGTCAAAAACCGCTTGTTTGCCATCCCCTTGTTCGGCAGAATGCTGGCCCTGTCGGGGTATCTTCCGGCCACTGCCGGCGGCCGGTTCGGTGGACTGATGATCGAACGGATCGCTTCCATGCCCGGGTTTTTCAAAGACGGAGGAAACCTGTTCATCTTTCCGGAAGGCACCCGAAGTCGAAACCGACGGATCGGCCGGTTCAGCACCGGCGCCTTCAAGGTCGCCCGAAACTGCAACGTGCCCATCACGGTGCTTTGCGTTCAAAACACCGACCGGCTGTTTTCCCCCGGCAGGTTTTCCTTCAACACCCGGGAGCCAAACACCGTCTGGCTGGACGTCGTAGACCGGATCGCCCCCGACGATCCCCGCTACGACCTGCCCCTGGCCGATCTCATGGAAGATGTCCGGACTCGTCTGACAAATAAAATCGCGGCAGCGATTTTATCGAAAGGAGCACCATGAAAATCGTTTTGATCTCCATGCCCGACGTGGCGCCGGTGATCATGCACGAATCGGCCTTTCACATGCCCAATAACGGCATTGCCAGTATCGGCGCCAATATCGGTCCCGGCCACGACGTCTACGTCATCGACCTGATTCGAAAGCGCAGAAATGTGCGCCGCTACCTGGAGCAGACCCTGTCGAAGATCAGGCCGGACGTGGTGGGCCTTTCTTCCATGACTTGGCAGTACGGCACCTGCGTAAAAATCGTCCGGCTTCTGCGCCGTTGGATGCCGAAGGTGCGGATCGTATTGGGCGGGTATCACCCCACCTTGATGTACGAAGAAATCGGCCGATCCGAAGAGGCGGCGGACATCGACTTTATCATCCGCAGCGAGGGAGAAGAGGCATTGCGCCGCCTGATCGACGCCCTGGACGGAAAAGACCGCTGCCATGACATTCCGTCTCTTTCCTTCAAGCAGGACGGCGAATTCGTGCACAATCCGGCCGGCGGTCTGCTCGACCTGGATCGGCTTCCGCTGCCGATCCGCGACAAGAGAAGGCTTACCAGCGGCTACCACATCATGAACTTCAAGGCCGAAGTCATGGAGACCTCCCGGGGCTGCACCCGAACGTGCAATTTTTGCAGCATCCGGCACATGTACGGGCGCAGGTACCGGACCTTTCCGATCCGCCGGGTGCTGGCCGATCTGGACGACATCTACTACCGGCACAAGACCCGGTGGGTGTTCATCTCCGACGACAATTTCGTCCTCGATTCCGAGCGGGCCATCCGAGTCTGTGACGCCATTGCCCGCCGCGGCTACAGGAAGCTGCAGTTGGTGGTCCAGGCCGACTGCCTCACCATGGCCAAAAATGAAACACTGGTTGCGGCGATGGCCCGGGCCGGATTTCGCTCGGTGTTTCTCGGAATCGAAAGCGCGTCGACCCGGAACCTGGCCGCCGCAAACAAGGGAAACATCGTCGACTTCTCCCGTCGGGCCGTGGAAAACTGCCACCGGCACGGGATCATGGTGGTCGGCGGCATGATCTTCGGCTTTCCGCACGACGAAGAAGCCGATATCGAGGCCAATTACCGGTTTTTAAAAGAGATCGACGCCGACGCCGACTACTGCCAGATCCTGACGCCGTATCCGAAGACCGGAATGCGTAAGGTTCTTCAAGACGAGGGGCTGATCACCAACCCGGACAACTATGCCCACTATAACGGGATGTGGGCCAATGTAAAAACCCATCACCTGAGCGAGGAACAGCTCCAGTACCTGTTCTGGTATTACCGGGAAACGGTCATGGGATGGTGGGAGCCGTCTGAACGAATCCAGGCCCAGGGCCGGTTTTGGACCGGAGTCTGGATCTACGCCATGCGGCCCCTGATGCAGAAAATCATCGGCAGGCAGCATACGAACCGCGGGTGGCGCGGGCGTTTCGAAGCGCACATGAAGCGTCTGGCCGGGATGAACCGGTTTTCCGGGTTGTAGATGGCAACAATTTCATAAATCCGAAATCCGAATATCGAAATTCGAAACAAATCCGAAGTTCGAATGACCCAATGACCAAAACATCGTAAATTATAGGCTACTCGCTTCAGCTGCTCGTATGAAACTTCGCTCGAAGTCGGGGTTTTTGTAGGGCACGGCGTCCCTGCCGTGCCTTCATGAACGGCACGGAGGCCGTTCACTACATAGGCTGAGACTCCGACAAAAGTTTCACGTTTGCTCAAACTGGCCGGCTGAAATCAAAAGATTCTCATAAATCTCCCGCTGCGGTCAGCGGCGGGGCAGAAGTTTACCGCTGGAAGGCCATATTGTTTACGCAGCGATTGTAACCATTCACGGGGGTAAAGCGCCCCATGTGCACCACATCCGTGCCCGGTAAGCGTTTACAGGGTGCCGCAGATGCAAGGCTTCGGGCACGCAGACGTACTGGTCGTACTTCAAGTGCCCGGTAACGCAGCAGATGCGGTGCCCTGTGAACGCTTACCAGCGATTTGCTAAGCGGTGCGCCGGAGGGTGTGAAGCACGATCCGGTGAACCCGGCCGTCTCCCCGGAAAGACTTGATCCGCTTTTCCACGCGAAAGCCGGCCGGCATCGTGTCAATGAACTTGGCAATGCATTCGTGGCGCAGGTTGTGGGCAAGATGCACCACGCCGTTCGGCTTCAGATAGCGGTGAAACAAAGAAATCATCGGCGCAAAAAAACGTTCCTGGTAGACGACCTCGGAGCCGCAGATCACATCGAAGGCGCCCGTCAGGTCCGGATCGAGCCAGTCCAGCCGCCGCACGGAAACCGTATCGAGGCCGTTGTGGTCGGCGTTGAGCGACAGCAGAGCAAGTACGTCCTCGTCAAAGTCGGTCATCGTCACCCGGTGGCCGTTGGCGGCCAGAAACAGCCCGGTCAGCCCCATCCCCGCCCCGATCTCCAGCACTTCAGAACCCGGTTTCAGGGGCTGCCGCACCAGGTCGTCCGCCAGGACAAAGGACGCCTCCCAGAATTTGATCCAGAAAGGAAACGCCTCGATGTATTTCTCTCCCTTTTCGGCAAGCTCGGATACGAAGCGGTCCCAGTTGCCGATGCCGTAGATCTCCAGCCGTTTTCCGCCCACGCCCACCGGGATCGGCGTAAGGTCGAAGCGTTCCTGAATCGAGGCGTTTTCCTGGGTCGGTTTCATTGTTTTTTCATACCATGCCGTCCGCCTCCGGACAACCCGGCCGTATCCCCTCTTGTAAACCGGCCGGATATGCCATAAAAGCGGATACGGGTGCGACATTGCAAAATGCCCGAGGCAGGTCGCCCGTGCAGCGGTATTTCCCAGTCATCGAAATGTGCCATGGAAGCCAAACCCTACCGAATCATCTATGATTTTCGCTTTTCCGACGGGAAAAGTCATCGTTTCGAAATCCTGCTCGACGCAAAGATACGATGCGTGAACCCGGCCGGATCTTTGACGCCGACGCTGGCCTGGACGCGCCTCGATTTCGAACAATGCCGCTGCTGCCCCCTTGATCCGACCGAAGTCAGATTCTGTCCGGTGGCGGTAAACATCGCCGAAATCGTGGAGGCCTTCAAAGACAAGGCGTCCTCCGAGTCCTGCAGCATCCGCTGCGAGGTCCAGGAACGGATCTATCTGAAGAAAACGACGCTCATGGAGGGGATCTCCTCTCTTTTCGGCATCATCATGGCCACCAGCTGCTGTCCGGTAATGGATTTCTTCAAACCGATGGCCCGCTTTCACCTCCCGTTTTCCACCGGAGACGAGAGCACCGTCCGCGCCGTGGGCATGTTCCTCCTGGGATATTACCTGCGAAACCCCGGTGACGGCAGCTTCCTCACCGCCATGAAAGACCTCGAACAACGGTATGACAGGGTTCGGCAGGTCAACGAGGGGCTGTTTGCCCGGATTACCCATATCGGCTCCCAGGACGCCGATAAAAACGCCGTTATCATGCTCCATTCGCTTTCCATGCTTCTGGGGATGGAAATCAGCCAGAATCTCGACTCCGTTGCAGATATTTTTACCGCCGCAGGCGGCTGATCCCTTCCCCGGCCGATTTTCATCGTTCTTCCCCCTGGCTTTTTTCCATCCGGCTCGCATCCGTGCCGGGGTGTCTCCGCTCAAATTGGTCACATCATAAACAGTCGTCTTGACAATTATTTAATTTAAAAATATAAACTCATATACTACCGAACCTGGACATGTCACCCCCCTGAGGTGTCCATTGGCAAATTAATCTTCAAAGAAGGATTTCATGAAATATTCGGGTTAAATGCCCAGCTTTTGGCTGCAACGGCCAGGATCCAGTCCGTTGAATTGCATAAAACGGCTTTCCATCATCAGCGGAAAAAGGAGGGGGAAATGAAAGGGTTCAAAGACGTTCATCCGGGAATTTTCGATCTCTTCGAACAACTCCAGCAGGGCAAGCTTACCAGGCGGGAATTTATCCGATACGCGGCACTGCTCGGAGTCTCGGCAGCAGCGGCCAGCCAGATCGTCGGCATTCCGTGGCCGAGACGCGCCGCCGCCGCAAACATCCGGCGCGGTGGCGTCATCCGGATCGCCTCCTCGGTCCAGAAGGTCACCCACCCGGCCCAGTTTTCCTGGGTCGAGCCGACCAACATCCTGCGTCAGGTGGCAGAATACCTCACCTACACCGACAAAAACAACATCACCCATCCCTACCTTCTCGAAAACTGGAAAGCCGGCGATGATCTCAAGACCTGGACCCTGAACCTGCGCAAGGGGATCAAGTTCAACAACGGCGACGAACTGACCGCAGATGACGTGTTCTTTTCCATGAACCAGTGGCTCAACAAGGACGTCGGCTCCTCGATTCTCGGGATGATGGGAAGCTACCTCGATCCAAACGGGATCGAAAAGGCCGGCACCTACCAGATCAAACTGCACCTGAAAAAGGCAGAAATCGCGGTGCCCGAGCATCTCTTCCACTACCCGGCCATGATCCTGAACCACCGCACCTTCGAAGGCGATTTCATCAAGGCGCCCCACGGCACAGGCCCTTACACCCTGGACGTTTACAAGGAAAGCGAGCGGGCCGTCCTCAAACGCCGAAGCAACTACTGGCAGGAGGGCGCCGACGGCAAATCCCTGCCGTACATGGACGGCATGGAGTTCGTCGACATGGGAGACGAGATGTCGCCGCGGATCGCCGCCCTCCGGGCCGGGGAAATCGACATGATCGACCTGGCCACCACCGGCGGCACGGCGGTTTTCAAGGCGCTCAAGGATTACCAGGGCGTCCAGATCAAACCGATCGGAACCGCCCAGGCCCGGGTCCTGAGAATGCGGGTCGACCTGAAGCCCTGGGACGACAACCGGGTTCGCATGGCGCTGAAACTCTGCCAGCATCGGGAAAAGATCCTCGGTTTGGCCTACTTCGGCCAGGGGCTGCTGGCCCACGATTTTCACGTGGCCCCGGTGCATCCCGAGTACTGCGACAAAAAAGTTCCCGAATACAACCCGCAAAAAGCCAAACAACTGCTCAAGGAGGCCGGATATCCAAACGGGCTGCGGGTTAATTTGGCCGTGGGCACCGAGTGGACCGACGTGGTCCGCTACGCGGAGGTCCTCAAGCAGGATGCGGCGCCGGCCGGCTTCAACGTCGTGCTGCAGACGATGCCCACCAGCCAGTACTGGGAAAAGTGGACCGAGGTGGATCTGGGCGTCACCCCCTGGACCCACCGTCCCCTTGGCACCATGGTGCTCAACCTGGCCTACGTCAAGGACGCCGACGGCAAGCCGGTCGCCTGGAACGAGACCAATTGGGCCGATCCGGAGTTTTCCCGCCTGCTCACCGAGGCCAACGGCACCCTGGATGTGGACCAGAGGCGAAAGATCTTCTGCAAGCTGGAGCAAATCCAGTGGGAACGGGGGTCCATCGGCATCGCCTGGTGGCAGAACAACTGGCAGGCCGTCACCCAGCGTGTGCGAGACTCCCAGCCCCATCCCACCGGCTACATGCTGTTTAACGAAGTCTGGCTTTCCGAAGGATAAACGCATCGCTGCCGCGATTTTTTATCCTCAAAAAAGATAAAAGGACAGCCCCCGCGTGTAACGACCGGCTCGGGGGCTGTCCGGGTCATCGCCTCTGGCAACGCTGGTGGAATAACGGGCAAACCGCTTCAAGCAGCTCCTACCGTTCTGCGCAACGCGGAACCTTTATAAAATCGCGCCAGCGATTTTATTGGGAATGACCGATGGCCAAGTTTATCATCAGACGCTTTATTTTGCTGCTGATCACCATGATTCTGGTGTCGATCGCCGTCTTCATGATCACCGAGGCCTCGCCCGGCAATGTGGCCAAAAACGTGCTGGGGGCCTTTATCACCCCGGAACAGGAAAAGTCGTTTCTGGCCCAGATGGGCCTCGATAAGCCGGCCTATGTCCGGTATATCTACTGGCTGGTCGGCAGCGACTGGCTGGCGGACGACAAGGTGGGAATGGAGCTGCGGCGGGTAACCACCGAAGACGGCTTCGTCGAGTGGTGGGCCGTTCGCTCCGACGGGGCCCTGGTCCGGTGGAAGCTCCAGGGAGACGACCTGGTCGCGGTAGCCAAGCTGCCCAGCGTCGGGATCACCACCGAATACACCAACAACAGCCGATGGCAGACCCAGGAGGACGGCACCAGCTTCTTCTGGGGGGTGGACATGGCCAACCACGTGGTCAAATGGGAAAAGGGGGCGGACACCGAAGTCTGGAACTTTGTCATCGGCACCGGCTGGATGAAGGCCTCCGGCGGCCCGGTGGAATACATCCCGCTGAAAAAAGGATTCGTCCGGGGAGATCCGGGCGTCTCGCTGCGCACCGGCCGCCCGGTGAACAAAACGATTTTCACCCGGCTCCGCAACTCGGTGGTGCTGGCCGGCATCGCCTTTGTCCTGGTGATGCCCGTCGCCCTGCTGCTGGGGATGATCGCCGGACTCAAGGAAGGCTCCCTTCAGGACCGGGTTCTGTCCATCGGGGGGATGATGTTTTCGGTGATTCCCGAATTTGCCACCGGTATCTTTCTCATATTGATCATGGCCGTCTGGCTCCAGATCGTTCCAGGGGCCACGGTGTTCGGTGAACAGGCCCCCTGGCAGCGCCCCGACATGCTCGTGCTTCCCGTGCTGACCCTGACCCTGATCGAACTGGGCTACATTTTGCGGATCACCCGGGCGTCCATGGTGGAGGTCATGAAGTCTGCATACATCCGGACGGCGCAGCTCAAGGGGCTTCCCTACTGGCGAATCATCTTCAAGCATGCGGTGAGAAACGCGCTGATGGCCCCGATTACGGTAATCATGCTCCACGTCAACTGGCTCATGGGGGGCATCGTCATCGTCGAGGTGGTCTTCGGCTATCCGGGACTGGGCAAATACCTGCTCGATTCGGCCATGTTCAAGGACATCAACGGGCTGGAGGCCGGCGCCATGATTTTGGTGCTGCTGGCCGTCGGCACCCAGCTCGTGGCCGACATTATCTACACGTTCTTGAATCCGCGTATCCGGTACACATAGAGCGCGCGAACATGACCAAGCAGAGGTCTTCATGACCGACGGTGAAAGTGCGGTTTCGACAAGCGGGGATGCCATCGATCCCATTCCCGATCTGCAGCGGCGCAGCTTCTTCCAGCGCTGGTGGGAGGGGTTTTCGATTATCTTCGCCTCCAAGACCGCCATGGTGGGTCTGTTTTTGGTGCTGTTCTGGGTGTTCGTTGCCATTTTCGCCCCTTTTCTGACCCCCTATACCCCGCTGGAGCAGGACTGGAAATCGCCCAATATCGGACCGAGCGCCGAACATCCCCTGGGAACCGACGAACTGGGACGGGACCTGTGGTCCCGCCTGATCTACGGTGCGCGGGTGGTGCTGGTGGTGCTGCCCCTATCCGAAGATCTGTGGATTCCCGGCGGCACCGCCATCTGGGGGGTGATCGTGGCCCTGCTGGTGGGCACGGCCCTGGGGCTGATCAGCGGCTACCACGGAGGGTGGATCGACGAAATCACCATGCGGCTGCTCGACGCCATGATGGCGGTGCCGATCATTCTGCTCTATTTGATCATCATGGCAGCGTTGGGTGCGTCGGCGATCAACGTGGTCATCGCCATGACCATTGTCGGCACCCCGGGCATCGCCCGGCTGGTGAGGAGCCTGACTTTGGACATCCGCACCCGCGAGTATATCCGCGCGGCCGAAACCCGGGGAGAGAGCCCCTGGCATATCATGTTCATCGAAATTTTGCCCAATGCCCGCGGTCCGATCATCGTCGACGCCATGCTGCGGGTGGGATATGCGATCTTCGCCATGGGCACCCTGGGATTTTTAGGACTCGGCATTCCGCCCCCGTCTCCGGACTGGGGCAGCATGGTGGCCAAGGGGCGGGAGTTCATCCTCGCCGGAAGCCCCTGGGCCGCGCTCTGGCCGTCGGTGGCCATCGCCACGCTGGTGGTGGGCCTGAATCTGCTGGCCGACGGGCTCCGGGAAGAATCCATGCGTTATCAATAATAAATGCACGCAGCAAAAAACCGCCGCATGCATTTATATGGGCGGCTGCGCCGCCGAACAATAAATAGACTGGCACTAATCAATACCGGCATCAACGCCGATGCAATAGCCAACGGGACTGTTTCAACTGAAATATGGTTTTAATCTACTTTTTATTTTTTCGGGGGCGGCACGCCGCCGGAAAAATAAAAAGGGGGGGGCGATGGCGGAAAGCGACGAACGGGCGGATGTGGTTCTCGACGTCGAGCACTTGAGCATCGCCTATGAGACGAGAAAGGGCGACGTGGAGGCCGTGCGCGATGTTTCCTTTACCGTCCGGGAAGGGGAGACCGTCGGCCTGGTCGGAGAGTCGGGCTGCGGCAAAAGCACCATCGCCTTTGGGATTGTCAATCACCTGGGCGCCAACGGCAAGATCACCGATGGCCACATCCGTTTCCAGGGGTCGGAGCTTACCGGCCGCTCCTCTGCCGAGCTCAAGTCGATCCGGGGGGACCGGATCGCCATGGTCTTCCAGGACCCGATGCAGGCCCTCAACCCCTCTGTCCGGCTCGGAGAGCAGCTTGCCGAAGTGCTCACCTGCCATCGGGACATCCCCGAAAAGAAAGCCTGGGAAAAATCGATCCAGATGCTCAAGCGGGTCAATATGCCCGATCCGGAAAACGTCATGCGCCGCTACACCCATCAGATCTCCGGCGGCCAGCAGCAGCGGGTGGTGATCGCCATGGCGATGCTCAACAACCCGGCCCTGCTGATCATGGACGAACCGACCACCGCCCTGGATGTCACGGTGGAGGCCGCGGTGCTCGATCTCATCGAGGAGCTGAAAAGCGACTTCAATGCCGCCAACATTTTCATTACCCACAATCTGGGCGTGGTGGCCCGGGTCAGCGACCATCTTTGCGTGATGTACGCGGGCCAGATGGTGGAAAAAGGGCCGGTGGTGGAAATTTTCAAGCGGCCCTGCCATCCGTATACCCGGGGCCTCATGGCGGCGGTGCCCAAGCTCGGCGACAGCAAGCTCGACTCCATGCTCTATCCGATCCGCGGCCGCGTGCCCGCCCCGGCAGACCGCCCCCGAAACGCCTGCATCTTCGCCCCCCGGTGCGATTACGCCACGGACCGGTGCCGGGAGGCGCGGCCGTCCATGCTCCAGCTCTCCGCTGAACACGCCGCCCGGTGTATCTATGCAGAAGAAATCGAGGATCGACCCCGAACCAGTCGCCGCCGTCGTAAGGTCGAGCAGCTGGCCGAAGCCAAAAAAGAGGAGGGGGAAGTTCAAACCGCGGATGAGGCGATTCTCGAATCAGAAAATCTCAAGCTCTATTACCCCACCGAATCCGAATCGGTGATGAGCATCTTCGGGCTGGGGGAAAAACGGTACGTCAAGGCCGTGGATGATGTCAGCCTCCGCCTGGCCAAGGGCAGAACCCTGGGCGTGGTGGGCGAATCCGGATGCGGAAAATCTTCGTTGGTCAAAGGCCTCATCGGCCTCGAGCCGCTCTCCGGCGGAAAACTTGAATTTCTCGATGTCGATGTCGGTGAGGAGGTCACCCACCGAAGCACCCATCTGATCAAGGAGATGCAGATGGTGTTTCAGAATCCGGATTCGACCCTGAATCCCTCCTATACCGTGGGCAAGCAAATCGCGCGGCCCATCCGGCGCTTCAAAACCGTGCCCAAAGGCCAGGTCAAACAGGAAGTCGTTCGGCTGCTCAAGGCCGTCCGGCTCTCGGCGGCATACTACGACCGGCTGCCCCGCCAGCTTTCCGGCGGAGAGAAGCAGCGGGTGGGCATCGCCCGGGCCCTGGCCAGCCGCCCGGACCTGATCATCTGCGACGAGCCGGTCTCGGCGCTGGATGTCTCGGTGCAGGCGGCGGTCATCAACCTGCTGCTGGAAATTCAGAACACCTTCGGCTCTTCGATGATCTTCATCGCCCACGATCTGAGCGTCGTCCGCTATTTTTCAGACGACATCGCCGTGATGTACCTGGGCAAAATCGTGGAGATCGGGCCGGCCGAAAAAATTTACGAACCGCCCTACCATCCGTACACCGAAGCCCTTCTGGCGGCGGTGCCCATCGCCGATCCGGAGGCACGCCAAAAAGAGATCCGCCTCGGCGGCAACGTGCCCAGCGCGCTGAACCCGCCCAAAGGCTGCCATTTTCACACCCGCTGCCCCCGCCGCAAGGAGATGCTCCCCGACGGCGGCAAGATCTGCGAAACCGTGGATCCCCCCTGGCGGCAAAGCGCCAAGGGCCACCGCGTCCTTTGCCACATCCCCCTGGAAGACCTGGAAAAGATCGATCCGGTCATTCATCGATGACCAGGCAAGGAAGTGCGCCCCAATTTCTTCCCCCTGTGGACAAATCGGGAACCGAATCGATTCGGCGATAGATCGTTTGCCAGAAGAATGTTCCGATATTCTCCGGCGTCATTCCGGACTTGACAAGTCTGCCCCGGACCCCGATCCGGGGGAATCCAGCCCCGCCGTCCCGTTCTCGAACGGGATTTGGTCAAGTATGAAACTATTTTTAATGTAATTCTGTGAAGTTTTTATTTTTTTGCCACTTTTCTTTGCTCGCCCAAAGAAAAGTAGCCAAAAGAAAAGGCGCCCTGCGCCC
>CBFCZJ010000046.1:0-16484 GCA_965602445.1 uncultured Desulfobacterales bacterium
CGCCGCCAGAATCCGCCGGGCCGAATTTTTCCCGGACCGCCCCTGGTCTGCGGATCCGGAGCCCTTTTGCTGCTCCCTTGCCTGGGTCATGCCTTGCCCTTGATTCTCAATAAAATCGTAAAACGATTTTATATGACGCGACGATGTCGCTCCGAGACGAACGGCTAAAATTTTCGGCAATATGGCCCCAAAAAAGGCTGACTGGAGGGCCGCTGGAGGTTTTCCCTACGACTGGGAAACTGTTTGAGGAGGTTAGCGGCCGTTGAACCGAACAGCGATGGGTGCGCCGCAAAATTGGACCGTGAGCCGCAAACCCCGACCTGTTTTTCAACATCAAGGTCCTGTTCGGTTTTACGGCCGCTTGGCTCCGAGTTTTTCTCGGTTGTAAGGGAAATTTCCAGCGGCCCTATTCAGCTCCTTCGTTTGGGTTATAATTCCGGCAAATTTTATGTTCCCACCGGAGCGGAACGCTGGACGGAGGGCGTCCGGTTTCCAGCGCTTTCAGGCAAACCGGCGCCGGGAAACCGCAGCAGAAATACGGTTCCCTCCCCCTGCCGGCTTTCGACCGCCATGGTCCCGCCCAGCGTGTCGACAATGCCGTAGCAGACCGAAAGACCCAGGCCGCTTCCTTTTCCCACCGGCTTGGTGGTAAAAAACGGGGAAAAGATTTTTTCCATGTTCTCCGGTGCAATGCCGGTGCCGTTGTCTTCCACGCGGACATCGGCTGTCCCGTTTTCCCCGGCATAGACCTCGACCCTGAGAGTTCCTCCGCTTCCTCCGTGGCGCTCGATGACCGCATCGATGGCATTGTTGAACAGGTTGACGAACACCTGCTGGAGTTGGGCCGGATCGGAGGCCACCGGCGGGGTGGCCGGATCGATCTCTTCGGTGTAGACGATGCCGTGGATATGGATCTTGTTGGCCACCATGGCGGCCGTTTCGGAAATGACCCCGCCAAGATCGACTTCCCGGATACGAGCTTCTTGCTGGCGGCCGAATTTCAAGATGGCCTGGGTGATTTCGGCGCACCGATCGATCTGAAGGCGGATCTGGGCCAGAGAATCATGGATCTCCGCCAATGGCCCCTCCTCTTTGCCGGTGCCCGCAATGGGAAGTTCGGACAGATTCATCTCCATCAGCGACTGTTCGTTGCGGATAATTTGAAGGGGGTTGTTGACCTCGTGGGCGAAGCCAGCCGCCATCTCCCCAAGTTCCACCAGCCGAGCCGCGCCGATGAGCTGGTACCGGAGCCGATCCTTTTCCGCGTCCGTACGTTCCATGTGCCGGACGATCCTGCCGGTCATGAATTGAGCGATCACCACGACCACCACACCGCCGGTGCCGGAGATGAACAAGATCAGGTAGGCTGCGGAGTAAAGCGCGCTGAAGGCATCGGATTGTTCCTGTCGGGCGACCAGCATCCATTCTCCCCCTTTTAGAAGGGCGGTCGCATATAGATAGGATTCACTCCGGGCGTCTTTGGCCAGAAACGTTCGGATTTGCTCCTGGGTTTCAGGACGTTCAACGGCGTCGTCCAGGGTTTGCATCAAGTCTCCCCCGGATCGGCGGTCGGTCTGCAGAACGCCTTTGGAATTGATGACATAGGCCTCGCCGGTCTTTCCCAGGCGGACCTCTTTGACCAGATCATTGAAGAGAAGGGAGTCGATGGTGGCCCGGATCATCCATCGGCCCCGGGGGCTGTTTCGGCTCACGGCCACGACAAAGTGGGGGATGTTGCGATAGCCCAGGAAGACATCGCTGATGTAGTAGCCGCGGCGCTCGGCCTCGCGAAACCAGTCGGTTTCCATGTAGACCTTCCCGGTCAGCGAGTACGGACCGCTATAGGCCACGTGGACCCCGTTTGTATCGAAGATCCCCAGGTCCACATAGGCGTGGGAGGCCCGCTGGAGATTTTCGAACAATTCGGAGAGGACTTCAGGTCGGCTGACCTGCTCGAACCGGTAGGCCCGGGTGATGAACTCCAGATCCGCCCGCCGTTCGGACAGAAAAGCGTCGATCATCCTGCGGTGGTCGGCGACGATGCGCTCCATGGCAGAAAGGGTGCTCGTCTCCAGGGCCTGGGTGAAATATCGGTAGCCGATGGCCATCACACAGAGAAATGGGATGAGCGGGACCAGGGTCATGCTCGCCATGAGGATCGTGCGCAATTTTCCGTAGGGGGACGGTTTCGTCAACGTTGCTTTCCGGTCGCAAAAGTTCGTTTCTTGGGCAACCCAAAGCGAGCAAGGAATATGCCAAAAGAAAAAGCCGATTTGCAGGGGAAGATCTTTCCAGGGGATCTTCGAGGCCCCGGATTCTGTGAGCGCCAATAATGGGAAACGGTAGGCACGAGCACGGAGCGATCGACCGGGGCGGACTTGGGGGAGAGGGCAGGGTGGGGACCAAAGACCGCGATTCGTGTCGATATTTTTTACAGTGTGTAAAACAGCGCGGCGTCTTCCTGTCCCGTGCGATGCAAAGAACGACATTCAGCTTTCACAAGTCGCGAAGCGCCCAGGCTAGTCGGAGGCGGCCGAGGTTTTTTCCGGTGCTTCGGTCTCCAGGGGAAACAGGCGGTTGAGATTGTCTTCGATCTTGTTCTTGTAAAAACTGACCGATGCCGGATTGGCCATGATCATGTCGAGCTGCCGGGTGTGGATGATCAGGTAGCCGATGATTTTCAGCCGGTGCTCCATGAAGGACTGCTCCCGTCCCTCCAGCCTGGCCAACAGGGCGTCTTCCCTGATTTCGACCTGGAAGCTGTAGTCTTCGAGGATGGCCGCGACAAACCGAACCCGGCGATGTCTGCGGTCCAGGTCCGCTGCACCGCCCTTGAACTGAAAGCTGATGTAGTTTTCCCCGGTCCGCTCGCTGACCAGGGCCTCCACGGTGGCAAAGTGAAATCCGAACCGGGAGCTCAGGCTGCAGTAATTTTTCGAGATCATGAAGTAGTTTCGGGAGGCAAAGCGGCTTTTGCGCCCCAGCACCAGGTCCTGGTTGGTGGTGGCATGGAACAAAACCGACATCATGCCTTTTCCGTCCACCGGCGGCGGCCCCTCCCAGGGAGCGGCGGTGATTCCCTCCCACAAGGCGAGCATCGGAATGGAGGCAATATCGGAAAGCGGGACGGTTGACCCCTCGCTTTCCTTTCGGAACCCGTCGTCCAGGTTCAGGACGTACCAGTTCATGGGAACGTCACCCACGAGCTGCTTGCTGGAGCGCTCTGGAAAATGGTGGTCCCGGCCGAAGCGGAACATCTCGGCAACGGCCTTCTCATGGCAGAAGCGGGTGATGTCGTGAAAGGTCCGGCAATTTTCCGCTTTGAAAGAGGGGGCGTCCGGGTCGAGCAGATGCAGGGGAACGATGAGTTCGGCGGCGCCCCGGAGCGCCTCGTACACCGGGCTGCCCGCCATCAGGTTCCGGGGCGGCGGCCGGTTGTGCAAGACGGACTGGATGCGGCCGCGGTAGATCCGGCCCCGGTCGGCATCGACAGTCACCGTTTCGGCCCGGGGGAGGCCGGTGGCCTGCCGGACGCTGAAAAGCGCCGGGACGCCGAATTCCCGGGCCACGTTGGCCAGATGGCCGACCATGCTTCCGTGTTCGGTCACCACGGCCGCAGCGCGGCTCAGCAGGGGGGCCCATTGGGGCAGGGCCTGTTCCACCACCAGGATCGCCCCGTCGGGAAACCGAAAGGCGTCGATGTTTTTCCTTGCCACATATACCGGGCCCGCGGCGGCCCCCCGGGCCGCCGTTCTTCCACCGGAAAGCAGCAGCGGCGCCTCGGTGTCGTCATCCTTGGGGACCGGCTGTCGGCCTTCGAATTCCTGCTGCTGAAGCGGCCGGCACTGCAGCACGAAGATTTCTTCCTTCTCGGAGATCGCCCATTCGATGTCCTGGGGAAGACCGTAGTATTCCTCCAGGCGGATGGCCAGGGCGGCCAGCGCCGATGCCTGGCTGTCTGTCAGAGACGGGAGGCGGCTTTCGCCGCCGACCGTATCCAGGCGGCAGACGCCTTCCTCTTCGAAGCAGACGAGCTTCTGCGATTTTTCGGCGATTTCCCGGTGTTGGATTTTCGGCGCCGGATCCCGGGACAGGATAAAGTGGTCCGGGTCGGTGGCGCCGTCGACCACTGATTTGGGAAGGCCCCAGGCCGAGTGAACGAGAACGACCTGCCTGCGGAAGTCGACCGGATCCCGGGAATAGGCGACCCCGCCGGACACCGCATGGATCATCTTCAGGCAGCCGACGCACATGGCCACGTCCTCGTCCCGGATGCCCCGGCTGAACCGGTAGGAAACGGCCGTCAGCCCGTACTTGCTAGCGACGATTTGCCGGTAGGCGTTTTCGATGTGGTCGGCGCCGACATTGAGCTCGGAGCGGTATTGGCCGGCGAAGGTGGCACCGGCAAGATCCTCCCCCAGGGCGCTGCTTCGCATGGCCACGGAAAAGGTTTCCCCTTCGAAGTCGGCCAGGCGGCGGTGGTGTTCGGCGATCTGGCGGCCGAGTTCCGAAGGGATTTCCGCGTTCATGATCATCTGCTGAATGTCAGCGCAAAGCGCGTAGAGCTCGTCGAGACGCTCCGGATCCGCCGCCTGGATCCGGCGGTCGATCTCGGGCTGAAGATCGTTGTGGGCCATGAATTCCCAGTATCCGGCGGCGGTGACGGCGAACCCGGGAGGCGTTTTGAGGCCGATTTTGTTGACCAATTCCCCGATGTTGGCCATTTTCGAGCCGACCTGGTCGGCTTTTGAGGCGTCGATCCGGTTTAGCGGCAGCACCAGGGGGCCGGTTTTCGGCGTCTGTTTCGGCCACACATGGGGATTGATGGCCATCTGGATTTCTTTGAAGCGGTCGAAAAGAACGGAGTATTTGGCGGGGGCCAGTTCGTTGATCTGCTGGACGATCTGGAAGACCTTGGTGGATGTCCGGGTGCAGCGGGACCGGACAAAGGCCATGGAGAAGGGAAACGCCCCGGCCAGGGCCGCCTGGATGTCGGCCATGGTTTCCAGGGCGGTGTTGTTGGCGCTGAGAAGGAGTTTGAACCGGTGGTACCGGTCTTGGAAGGCGACCCGGAGCGCCTCGGCGGTCCGGGCGTCCTCCGGGGGCGGTGTTTCCCTTGAAAAGAAGTTTCGGAAAAAGCGGATCATGGTCGTTTCCGGAAGCCGGCCGAAAAGGCGGAAAAAGGCCGCGGCAGTAAAACAAAGCCAATACCGGCCATTATTTGGCTGGATGCCTCCGGAGCCTTCCTTCCGGTCCCGTCTCTGCGGGACCGGAAGGCGGCATTCGCGATAATCGACAGGGCGCCGCTAGTGGGAAAGCTGCATCCCCCAGCCCTCGAACATGAACATGATCGCAAATCCATACCAGAGGGTATAAAGCACGTAAAAGATCAGGGAAAAGATCACCACGCCGATTTCGTCTCCGATGCTCTGGGGGGCGATGCCGTAATAGTTGTAAGCGGTTTCGACGGCCTTTTTGGAGGCGAGGTCTACCACCTTGGCCTCCTTGAACTTTTTCTGCTTCTTGAGGCTTTTTTCCATCTCTTTAAACGCGGTCCACCAGTTGTACAGCACCCGGCGTTCGTCGCCGCCGTATTTGGCGGTTACGGCCTGACCCTCGTTGTAGTACATTTTATCGGCGTCTTCCAGGGCGTTTTCCAGGATCCTGCCCAGATCTCCGCTGACATGGAGGCTGCTGCCGTCGACGTTGACCATGGCCCCGGATTTCATGAACAGGTCCACGCTCTGCTTCGCCTGCTCCGGGCTTTTCATTTCAAGGTCGACCTCGACGCGATTTGCCGCGAACTTGGCGGCTTCTTCCTTAGCCGCCGGAATGTAATACGCCGACCCCTTGGAGATGGAGTTGTACAGGTCGTCCAAGTATTCCAGACCGTTGTGTCCCTTGAACAGGGGAATGAACATCAGGACCAGGATCACGAGAAACGCGGCCATCATGCCCAGGCCCAGACCGAACTCTCTTTTGTGCGATATCATAATACCGCCCCTCCTTTCAGGATGCGAATGTTTTTCAAGAAGGTGCCGATCACCCACACCCCGAACATGCCGATGACGATGAAAAACGCCCAGATGCCAATCGTTTCTAAAACGGCACCCAGGGACTTGGAGATCGGGATCACGCCCATGTCACCGAGTTTGGCCGGCAGGGCGAAAATCCGGTTCACGAACCCGGCCAGCACCGCCATGGCGTAAAAGCCTCGGATGGTGATGCCGGGCACCACCTTGGTGACCATGGCCCCGATCTGGATGCCCAAAAGCGAGCCCAAGAGCATTCCCATGGCCAGGGTGTAGAAAATGAACCCGTAGATGGCATACTGGCTGATCGAGGCGTAGCCGGCCGTGAACACGATCTGAAAGATGTCCGTGCCCACCGTGGTCATGGAAGAGACGCCGAGCATGTATACGAAGATCGGAAACGTGAGAAACCCGCCGCCAACGCCCATGATGCCGGCCGCCAGACCGACGATGGCCCCTGAAACCACCAGAAACAGCCAGGAGATGCTCCGGCCGCCGGGGGTGAAGTCAAAATCGAACTTGACCATGGGGGGGACTTTGACGGCCTGGATCTTCTTGGGCAGGTTGCCCATCTCCGCGCCTTCCACCTTGCCGCCGTGAGCGTCGCCGCCCGTGTCGGTTTTTCGGGCCCTGAGAAAGTCGAGCAGCGCATATAGGCCCAAGAAACCGAGCATCAGCGAGTAAATGGTGGTGATAAACGCATCGGAAAGCACCGGGTTGATTTCATAGAGCACCCGGTTGAGCAGTCCGCCGAGGGTGGCTCCCAGGATGGCCCCGATGAGAAAGACCACCGCCAAGGGAACCGATACGTTGCCCAGCTTTCGATGGATGACGCTGCCCATGATCGCCTTGGCGAAGATGTGGAACAGGTCCGTGCCCACGGCCAGGATGCCCTTGATGCCGGCGCTCATCAGCGCCGGGGCGATGATAAAGCCGCCGCCGGCGCCGATGCAGCCGGTGATCAGCCCGGCACCGAGGCCGATCAGAATCGATACGATAAAGATGCCGGTGGAATAAAAGGCGGGGCTGTATGCCTTCTTGCCGCCAAGAATGTCCGGAAGGGCCCCGCCGAGCTGATCGGCGAAGGCAATTCCGCCCAACACCGCCGGCACGGTGAGAAGCGCGAGCATCAAGAGCCGTTTCCGGTCGCCCAAAATGGTGGACGCCACCTGGATCTCCCACCTGGCATGGGCCCGCGCTCCTGCCATCATGAATTTGCCCAGCTGATTGAAGAATTTCATTTTTCCTCCACTCCTCCATGATCGTGGCAATGATTTGCACCTCTCGAAAGCCTCCTGCCGACTCCCGAGTTCTCTCCTTGTCTTCATGCGCCCGGATTCTTTTCCTGCATCTGTCGTATTTTTTCTTCCTGGATCGCCTTTTTTTTGCCCGCATCCTGCATTTTATAGAGCAGTTCGTCGATATCCACCGGTTTAATGAGATAGTCGAAGGCCCCCAGCTCCATCCCCTCCACGGCCACCTCCATATTGGCGTGGCCGGTGAGCAGGATCACCTCGATCAGGGGCGATGTCTGCTTGATTCTGCGGAGGGTTTCAACGCCGTCGATGCCCGGCAGCCGGACATCGAGAACAACGACGTCGACCGGCGCAGCTTCCAGGGCGGCAAGGGCGCTTTCGCCGCTTTCCACGCCGGCAACGTCAAGATTTCGTTTTGTCAACCGCTTGACAAGGGTTTCCAGAAAATCGGTTTCGTCGTCGACCAGAAGCACCCGAAAATCGGTCATGAAGACGCCCTCCATCGCAGGGGCGCGGCGGGTCCGGCTCCTGAAAACATGACGCCTGCCGGAACCGGATCGGCCTGGCGGGTATTTGGATCTGCGGATAGAAGAAGGTGCGGCAAGCGGCCTGCTGTCGCCGGGCAACGATACCGGGCCAGGCAGGCCTTGGCCGATCTGCCCGGTGCAAAGAAAGCGCTTTTTGAATCCGTCGGAGGGAAGGCCATTTTACAGAAGTTCCTAATGTCGGCGGATCCCGGTTTGGCAAAAATTTGCCTGAAATCCATTTGCCCCCACCGGACGTCTGCCGGATGGCGGCAAAATCTTGCCGGAAATAGCATCTACCCGAGGGTGTGTCAACATGACAATCGGTAAAGCTAAGGGATTCGGAAGCCAAAGTTCCGGCGCTGACCGATGCCTGAAAAATGCTCACGGAACGGCAGAGGAAGGATGGAGCATCTCAAAGACGGTCCGCTTGAGTTCTTCGATGCTGCCGCCCCGCTTTTCCACAAAGGAGACCTCTGAATCGGCAACCGGCGGCGGGTTGAATTCCGGGATAAAACCGTGGACGATCACCGGAAGCTGGGGAATTCGGTCTAGAATTTTTTCGAATACCTTCAAGTCCCGTTCGTCGGAAAGGTTCGGGTCGATGATAACCAAATCGAGGGGGTCGTCATGGAAGGCCCAGTGAAGGACCTCCCGGCCGGTTTTGGCCAGCCTCACCCGGTAGCCCTCTGCGGCAAGCTCCCGTTTCAGATAGTCCCGCACGTGGCGATTCCGATCGGCAACGAGAATGCTGTATGTTTTTCCCAACGGACGCACTCCGGTATCCAAAAGCCAGGGTTCCAGGTCTCAGCCGGAGCTAACGCAACCTCCATGCCAGCGCTTCACCCCTGCCGGAATTTTTTAAATGAGGCTAACCTATAGACAATAATAATAAAAATGCCTGTCGTTGGGCGTCGCGGGCAGCCCGAAAAATTCTGCGTGTCCGTTTATTTTACAGGGTGTAAAAGCCTGAAGACGCGCAAGGGACGGTTGCCTCAGGATCGACTGAAAGGTATAGATAGGCGCAACCGATATTCGCCCGAATACTTCACCCTCAGGGGCGTGAAATATCCGGGTTAGCCCGCTTGTCAAAGCAGCGTTCCGATAGCAAGGGTTTGCCATGAAGATCGTCATCGACCGACGCCTCAGCGTTGACGGGATGCCGCCGGCCATGAGCAGTGAAGTCGTGGAGGAGTTGACCCTGGCCAATCCCAAGTGGACCGAAAACGCCCGGATGGGGCGCTGGAACCGGGGAACGCCCCGGTACCTGCGGTTCTATCACCGGGGCCGTGAGGGGCGGCTGTTTTTGCCCCGGGGGTATATCAGACGGCTGCTGAGCCTGGCCGCGCGCCACAGTTGTTCCTGGTCCATCGAAGACCGCCGCCGGACCCTGCCCCCGGTTTGCTTCGAATTTTTCGGCTGCCTCAAACCGTTTCAGCAAAAGGCCGCGGATCGGATGCTGGCCAAGGATTTCGGCACCCTGTCGGCTCCCACCGGCGCCGGCAAAACGGTCATGGCGCTGTTTATGATCGCGGCCCGCAGGCAGCCGGCGTTGATCGTCGTTCACACAAAGGATTTGGCCCGGCAATGGACGGCCCGGATCGAAACCTTTCTGAAGATCCCGGAGTCGGAGATCGGCATGGTCGGCGCCGGAAAGGAGCGGATCGGCGACCGGATCACCGTGGCCCTGGTCCAGAGTCTGTACAACCGCACCGATACCGTCTGCCCCCGCGTGGGGCATCTGGTGGTGGACGAATGCCACCGGGTGCCGAGCCGCTGTTTTACCGAGGCGGTCGGCGACTTCGACGCCTGCTACATGCTGGGACTGAGCGCAACGCCTTGGCGAAGGGATCGGCTTTCGAAGTTGATTTTCTGGCACGTGGGAGCGCTTCAGCACACGATCGAGCCCAAAGCACTGGTGGCAGCCGGAGAAGTGCTGGCCGCGGAGGTCGTTTTCCGGAAGACCGATTTCAAGCCCTTTTCCGACCCGGTGGCCGAGTATTCCCGCATGCTCACGGAGCTGGCGGCCGACGACCGCCGCAACCGGCTCATCGCAGCAGACGTGGCCGCAGAAACCGCCGCCGGAAAAGGAACCTGTCTGGTGCTCTCGGATCGGAAACACCACTGCGAAACCCTGGCCGCCCTGATTCGTTTCGGCCACGGCATCGGCTGCGATCTGCTCACCGGCGATGTGCACGAGGAGGCCCGCCGGGAAGTGCTCCGCCGTCTGGAAGCCGGGCAGGTCAAGGTGCTGATCGCCACCGGCCAGCTCCTCGGGGAAGGGTTCGACAGCCGGAATCTGACCACGCTGTTTTTGGCCACGCCGATCCGGTTCAGCGGCCGGCTTTTGCAGTACCTCGGCCGGGTTCTTCGTCCGGCGCCGGGAAAGGCGCAAGCCCGGGTCTTCGACTATGTCGACGTCCACGTCGGACCCCTGAAGGCGGCGGCGGAAGCACGCAGGAAGGTGTACGGCAGAGCATCAAAACACTGAGGACGGAGGCATGTAGAAGCTGCGGGGGTATGGTCCTCCAAGCTTCTGACGGCTCGGAAGCTGGAAGGCTGGGAGGCTTGGAAGCAGGCAACATGAGACCGAGGTCAGGGGCAGACGGCAGTTTCTGTCCTCTGTCATCTTAATTCTTCGTATGAAACTTCGTCCAATGCCGGGGTTTTTGTAGGGCACGCCCTCTGTGGCGTGCCTTTCGGAACGGCACGGAGGCCGTTCCCTACAGAGGCAGAGGCTTCGAGGCAAAGTTTCACCTTTGATCAAACTGAACGCTGCGCGGTCAGCGGTATGGCTGACATCTGACATCTGATATCCGATATCTGGCTTTTTTGCCACCCAGCCTCCCAGCATCCTAGCCTCCCAGCGTCCCAGCCTCCCAGCATCCTAGCGTCCGAGCCTCCCAGCATATTCGCTTCCCAGCGGCGCGCAGCGCCACCTCTATCCCTTCCACACCAGGTAGGCAATGTACGTGGCATAGCAGGAAAGCAGCACCGCCCCATTGGCCCGGGTCAGGCAGGCGGTTTTGCGCATCATGAACCAGGGCAGCACGCTGATACCCATCATGACCAGGTAGTCGATGTACAGACCCCCCTGAAAGAAGCCTCCCTCGATCTGCAGGGGCCGGACCAGGGACGCCGCTCCTAAAACGGCGATGATGTTGAAGACGTTGCTGCCCACCAGGTTGCCGACGCTGATGTCCATTTCTTTTTTCAGCACCGCCACGATGCTGGTGGCCAATTCGGGCAGGGACGTGCCGAAAGCGACTACGGTAAGACCGATGAACTTTTCGCTGACCCCCAGGACCGCCATGATCTTGACTGCAGCATCGATGAGAAGGTCTGCGCCGACCACCACCCCGCCGATGCCGGCAACTATCATGGCAATCTGGACGGACCGGGAGGCGGTGAGCCCCTCGGTTTTGACCTCAGATTCGATTCGGGACGCGGCGATTTTCAAAAGCACCCGGGACTCGTTCATGGCCACGATGTAACTAAAGACGATATAAAGCACGGTTGCAGCGAGCAGGGAGACTCCCTCGATGCGGCCGATCGTCGAATTGAGCGAGATCATGAGCAGGTAGACGGAAATCGCCAGCATGACCGGGATTTCGCGGCGGACGACCGACCGGTGGCAGGTCATCGGCCTTAACAAGGCGGCAATCCCCAGAACGAGACCGATATTGCAGATGTTGCTTCCGATCACGTTGCCCACGGCGATCATGCTCTTGCCCTTGAAGGAAGAAACCATGCTGACCATCAGCTCCGGTGACGAGGTGCCGATGGCCACCACGGTCAGACCGATGGCAATCGGCGACATGCCGATGCTGCGGGCCAGCTTCGATGCCCCGTTGACCAGCCACTCGGCTCCGAAATAGAGCAGGAGCAGCCCTAAAAAAAGAAAGATCAGGTTCTGAATGATGATGGGAATTTCCTTTCAGCAGCACCGGCTGCTGCCGCAGGCGGCCTTTTCCCTGCCCCGGATCCAGGATTGGATAATGTAGGCCGCGCAGCCCACGCCCGGCTGGACGGAGACCGCTGAGGTCGGACAGTTCATGGCGCAGGCGCCGCATTCCATGCAGCCGTCGCTGTCAACGATTCGCGCCTTCTTGCCGGCAAGCGCCAAAACGCCGTGGGGGCAGACGATTTCGCAGGCGCCGCAGCCGATGCAAAGTTCGGGGGCAATTTTCAGCGTGCTTACCCCGGTCAAATATCGAAAGTCCTTCATCGAGGGTCTGCTCCTGCTGGGAATCTCAGATTCCGAAAGCCGATCCGATCCATGCCGCAACGCCCGCCAAGGCGGCGGCTGCTTGGATCGGAATGGCCCGGCGCATCTCTTTTTCCACCCCGGACGGAGAGGTAAACGGAGTCGCTCCGGTAAAGTTCATTGCCAGATAAGAAGCCACCGCCGAAGCCATCAGGATCGATGCCGCCCAACCCCATAGCCCGAATCGGCCTGCCGCGGCAACGGCGACGACAAGACCGGCGCCGACGCCGGCTATGCCCCCTTTGATGGAAAAGGCCCGTCCGGGAACCCAGGGAAGCAGCAGGGGAACAAGAATGCCCCCGGCGAAAACCCCGCCCAGGTAGGCGGCAGCTGCCGTCAGGCCGCGATCACCGGCTTCGGCCGGCGAAAATATCCATGGCCCGATGCCTGATAGAATAAACAGGGCGGCAAGAATCGCAAGGCTCGGCTTCAGACAGGCAGACAGCTCCACCGGGATCAGGACGAGCCGTTCGGCAAAGGAAAAAGTCACCTGCCGCTGGACCGGTTCCGCCTTCATCCCGTTGCGCAAGAAGGCCGGGATGTCGACGGCGCGCACCGGCCCCCAGACCACTGAAAAGCCGCTTTTTTGGTGGACTTTCACCGCAGAGACGCCGGTGGCGGCAAGCTGGGGAAGGACCAGGGTCCGATGGGCAACGATCTGCGCAAGGCCGGCCGCTTCCACACGGCGTACCACTTCTTCAGTAGAAAAGGTTCCCTTGCCGGCGGCGCACCAGACGTTGATGCCGCAGGTGTCGACGACCAGGATCCAGGCGTCCATACCGGTCAGGCAGCGCCGCAGCGCGTCAAAGGTGAGCTTGTAGTTGGCCGTGACCAGAACCGGGCTTTCCGAATCCGGCCGGCCGACCGCATATCGTCCCGGACTGACCCGGTAGTTTTCTCTTCCGATGCCGAGCCTTACCATCAGCCCGCCGAGCCGGTCTGAGAGCGAAATATGGGTGTGTACGATGGGGACCGTTCCGGATCGGTCCTCAAGGAAGTCCTTCACATAGTCGCATACATTGTAGCCCGGGCGCTCCCAGGGACCGGCGCCCGCCGGGGCCGGGCCTCCGCAGCAATCGAAGTCCGAAGCGTCCCGGCGGAGATTCTCCGGCCGGCAGCACTCGCAACTGTCTCCGGGCGCTTTCGGCGCCGAGGGAAACGGAGTGGGGTCGAGCTGTTTCGCCATGGGAGTGTCCTTATGTGAGCGGCGTCGGGCCTTGCATCGGGCTGAACCCATCGCTGCAAGGCAGCCTGTCGAAACCGGCGCAGGTTTCGTTCGCCCGCCATAGTACGATCCGACGCATCGGGTCAAGTAGGGGACGAAACCGAAGCGTCGTATTCGACTCCCGGCGGCCGCTTGCTCAGGGAAAGCCGGCGCACCTCCTTGAGAAATTGAAATTGCTCGGCCGGGGGCTGTCCGCGGCCGTATCGAAGACGGACATAGCGCTCGATGGCGGGACGCACCTGCTGTGACAGGTCCGGACGGAGTCGGCGAACTTCGGCCAGCAGGTCGCAAGGGCCCTGGTCCGGGCGCCGGACCACTCCGGCCTTTGCCAGTTTGGCGCATACTTTCAAATAGGCCTGCTGGACCGGATCCCGGCGTTTTCCATGGGTCGGTCGAGGCAGAAGCACCAGCAGAGCCCCTGTGCAGAATACCAGCAGCAGCGCCCCGCCGAACGCGGCGGCCGGTTCCTTCCAGGAATCGGCCGAAAGCCCCAGCCGGCTCAGCAGCCGGCTGGGCGCCGACCGTGTACCCCATGACCCGACGGTTCCAGAAGGTGTTGGCCGCGTCCCAGCCGAGCAAAAGGTTGCGGGCGGCGTCGCCGATCAGGGGTATTTCCGAAAAAGGGTAACGGTTCATCCGCTCTTCGGGCGGGACTGCCGCTTCGGTTCCGCCTTCGGCCCTTTCCGGGGCGACAACCGCGGTGGGGTCGATGCGAACCCAGCCCCGCTCCGGGAGTTGGACCTCGACCCAGGCGTGGGCGTCGGACTGCCGGACGATCAGGTAGCCCCCGAACGGATTGGTCTCTCCGCCCAGATAGCCGCCCACGATTCGCGACGGAAGACCGGCCGCCCGCATCAAAAAGGCAAAGGCCGAAGCATAGTGCTCGCAGAACCCTTTCCGGGACTGGAACAAAAATTCGTCGATCGGATCGTCGCCGAGAAGCGGCGGGTTCAAGGAATAGACAAACTCCTGTCTGCCGAAAAAGGCCAGTGCGCGTTCGACGATCTCGGCCGGCGACCGGGATTCTTTTTGCCATCGGGCGGCCAGATCCCGCGCGTCGGGATTTCCCGCCGCCGGAATCCGGAGATATCGTGCCGCCTCCTCAGGCGCCGGTGATCGCGCCGGCCGCTGCATCGCAGACGATGCCCGGTAGCGAATGCGCTCCTTGATTGTTTCAGGAGCCTTGAAGGTGTAGTCGGCATGTGCGACGGCGGCGGTGGATACGTCAAAGGGAAAATCCAGCGCAAAAAGCCATCGCTGACGGTGGGGTTCAAGTTCGATTTGCTGGACCACCGTTTTCACCCCCGGCTCCGGGGCCAGCGCTGCGGACGGCTGCGGGCGGCTTTGCCAGTTGCGGCCGTCGAAGCCGGAATAGACCACTCCCCGCCAGTAGCGCCTTTCGGGGGGAACCTGCGCCTGGGCCAATTCCACCCGGAAGGCGATGTCCCGGCTGAGCACCAGCCGGGACACCGAGCCGGGGCTCATCTCCTGGGTGAAGCCGGTACGGGCCGTCGTGGTTTCCGTCAGTCGGAAAATGCCTCCCGGGATTCGCGGGAAGAGAAAAAAGAAAAGCGCCATGACCGGCAGGGCCAGCAACACGGTGCCCCCGGCCAGAGCGGCTTGCCGCCCGGTCTTTCCTTCAGGATCCTGGATGCGGACCAGCAGCATCGTGGTCAGGGCCACCGAGCCGAGCATGTAGAAAAACATCGGCAGCGCGTTGGAAAACAGCAGATTGGACAGAATCAGAAAATAGACCAGAAACACCGTGATCATCCGGTCCCGGTAGGTGCGGGCCTCCAGGGGTTTCAAGCCGAGCATGACCGATAGAATCGCTACACCGGCCGTCCGGTCGAAGGCGAATCCGAAGGAGGCCAGGGCGCCGATAAAACCGGCGAACGCCAGCAGGTTGAGCCCCCACCGGGGCGGCCACCCCGTTTTTTGCTTCCAGATCAGCAGGCCCCATCCCCAGGCGGCGGCACACCAGATCAGCACCCAGACCGGCATTCGCCCCGCATGGGGGGCGAATGCCGCCGCAGTGGCCGCCAGCATCATCGGAATCGAGGAGACCTTCGATGTCATGTGCCCTCCTCACCGAGGCCGAAGACGGCCAGCGCCTTGAGGCACTCGAAGCGGTGGGCCGGTCCTGCAGCCGGCGGCAGTTGGACGCCCGGAAGGGCCAGCCCGTAAAAAGCGCCGCTTTGATCGGCCCGCAGCACCATGGCGCAGAGGATCGACAGTTTTTTTTCCACATCCCGGACCGGCACCTGGTCCCAGTCGATAAAAAAGGAAGCCCCGACGGCGGAGGAAAACCGCTTGACCATCAGTCCGCGGCCCTTTGAAAAGGCTTTCCACGCGATGTGCTGCATGGAATCGCCGGGGCGGTAGGGCCACAGTCCTTCGAAATCTTCGGCTTGCCCGCCTTGCCGGCGGGCTTCTGCGCCTTCTCCGCCGGGTCGTCTGGTCATTTTCAGGGATGAAGCCGCCGGACGGGGAAACACCGGCACGGAGGCCTTCGGAGCAACGGTGGCCCAGGCGCGGAAAAGACCGAAGGGATAGACCGTGGACAGCCGGAGGGTGGGAGTCTTCAGCAGTCCGCGGCGATCTGCGGCCACCGGGGCGTCGACCCCCGTCGGCGCCCCCGGTGAAAGGGAAAACCGGACCGGATCGGAGCCGTCAAAAACGGCCGAAAGCCCGCTTCGAAGGGTTTTCGGGACGGAAACCAAAATCGTAAATACAGCGGTCTCACCGGCGAACACCGGCTCTGATGAAACCGAGTGGATGCAGATTCCTGCCAGGTTCCGGTGGCAGGCCAGCAGCCCTGCCAGGGCGATTCCCGACAGCAGAAAGGTCATCAAAAAGGCGAAATTGTTGTTGTGGTTGACCGCTCCGAACAGCATGGCCGAAAGTGCGAAAAAAAAGACCACACCGTAGCGTGTGGGCAGCAGGTAGATGCGGCCGCGGCCCAGAAGGAGCGGAAAGCGGTCTGCCCGGCGTCCGGGGCCCATGTCGGCTGAACCTTGGGTCATGGCTTCTCAAACAGTTCTCCGATTGTAAGGGAAAGCTCCCGCTGTCCTCCCGTCAACCTTTTTCCTGGTTATAGCCCCGGCCTTTTTAAACCGGTTTCGGTCAGGGAATCGGGACCCGCTGCATCAGAAGGGCGAGTCTTTCCGCCGGAAGCTC